>NZ_JACJPB010000045.1:0-59405 GCF_014695825.1 Coleofasciculus sp. FACHB-542
AAAATGGTTGATACTTTGCTTGCTACTGCACTTGATTTAGTCAATCCAAAACACCTACGCAACTGGTTCACAAACTGCTGCTACTGTACTTCATGAACTTGCAATCTGCTGTATATGAAGAAACCTTTGCGAATCGATCATGGCAGCATACGCAAGAGCGATCGCTTCCTCAAGCGCTACTTTGCCTTCCCAATTTCAGGGATAGTTGTTATTGTTGTGGTTGCTATAATTTCTAGTTTTCCTGGAGTTATCGAACTGAGACTTGGAGGCGACGGGGGACAGCTAAGAATTGATGGTCGTCAGCAACAAGATCCTTCTAACGTTCTTCCTCCAAATCGCTAAAGCTCTGTATCGTCAACTGTTTTGCACTTCGGTATACGACGTAGAATGTGAAATGATATTTCATATTCCTGCCCAACTCTAAGCAGCGATACTATGCGGGAGTGTTGGGGAAATTTTCTCCAGTCCCTTTGGGGTTAATTACATAGCCAAACTATGTTAGCTCAGTTCAGTTGGCAAAGTGTTACGCAATACTCTCTCTGTAAATGTATTGACTCTGGCAGCTTCTCACTCCTGAGCTAAAATACCACGAAGGTGTTGTCCACAGGAAGATTAATAGTGTAAAGTGACAGCTCATCGAACTTCTGATTTGCTCAACCAAATTTGGTAGCAATAGACAGAGTAGCACTCGACATAGTGTAGTCTGCCGCACACAGCGATCGCGTACTTATAGCAGGATCGACAATAGCGATATAAGAAGTCTAATTTAGGTAGGGATAGGGCAATGTGTGATTAAAGGTGTGGCACTGGGTTGTATCGGCAATGTTGAGCGCACCTCATTTCCCCATTCGCTCAAGTTCCTCTCGTAAAACGCGCCTTAGCGTTTCTTCTAATGGTTCGCGATGCTGTTGGATATGCTGGCGAAGTACATCGTTGATTAACGTCTGATAGTTTCCCCCATCTGCTAGATGAACTTGCTCGCGAAACCATGCCAAAACATCATCATCTAATCGGATGGTAATACGGGTTTTCCCTGGCGGTGTTGGCTCGATTGCTCCCCGCTTCCCCTGACTAAAATCATACTCAGCTTCCATCAGTTATTCCTCCTCATATTGCTTTCGCTCATGGCGTGTAGCTTTGCGGGCAGAAATCAATCGAATCTTATTGTCACGCCATGTTAAACAACAACTAAAACTCGACCGAAGGCATCTATACCATCTGTAATAAATCGCTTGTTAAATCACCAACAATGGTCGAACACCCTGATTTGTGATGTTATCCCACATTACGGGGTCTCGCATCAGCGAAAGTTAGATCGACAATAACGGTATAAGCAGTCGAATCGATACAGGTCTGGAACAATGGTGCAATTAAAGGTGTGGCAGTGGGTGGTGTTGGCAACGCCGATCGCAACGATCGTCGGTTTCTTGCTGGTATCGGCAGGGTTGCAGATTCACGAGTGGCGGATTAATTGGATCTGGGCTGTATTTACTCTTGTATTTGTGGGTTGGCGTTGGTTGCTGGTGAAGTGGACTCGACCGGCGATCGCGCAAATAGAATCTGTCATGGCGGAGGTTAGCGCCGAACTAGAATCTGGTACAGGCGACACTGTAGGGCTACCAGGGGGAAATGATGCTGTAAATCAAGCTGAAGTCGCCTATCAAGAGATCCTGAAAGCAGCACAGAGCGATCGCCCGATTTGGGAAGACTGGCAAACTTTTTGGCAGCGATGCCAGGATCTTGTTAGCGCGATCGCTCATGTCTACAATCCTGAAGTAAAGTATCCCCTGCTCAACATTCACGTTACCCAAGCTTACGGACTGATTCGGGGAACGGTGGACGATCTGGACGGGTGGATACAGAAGTTATCTCCTGCCCTCGATCGGGTCACGATTGGGCAGGCATACGAGGCATACGGAGTTTACCGCAAGCTGGAACCATCGGCTCGGAAACTCTGGCAAGCCTGGAATTGGGCACAGTGGTTCTTGAATCCGGTGGTGGCGGTAGCAAAACAAGTTACTCAGCGTTCCAGTAACCAGGCAAATCAGGAATTGCTGGGGAATTTGAGCCAGATGCTTCGGGAAGCGGCTCTGCGGAACTTATGTCGGCAAGCGATCGCTCTCTATGGAGGAACGACTACACTGCCAGAGTCAGAATCCTCTGTTTCCACACCGACACTACCCAAGGCAAAGACGCAAACCCTCCGAGACATCCTGGCTCAAACAGAACCCGTCGAAGCGGTTGAGCAAAAACCTGTCAATATTCTGCTAGTGGGACGAACCGGATCTGGAAAAAGCAGCTTGATTAATACGCTATTTCAAGCAGATCGAGCCGCTGTGGATGTGTTGCCCAGCACCGATAAAATTCAGAATTACCACTGGCAGAGCCAATTAGGGGAAACCCTGACGCTTTGGGATACGCCGGGTTACGAACAAGTGAACCGGGCGGATTTACGAGAACTGGTACTGGATTATGCCACCAATGCAGATTTGCTGCTCTTAGTCACTCCTGCCCTCGATCCGGCACTGCAAATGGATGTGGACTTTCTTAAAGATATGAAGGCAGAAGTTGCAGACTTGAGCGCGATCGCTATCGTCACTCAGGTGGATCGTCTGCGTCCCATCCGCGAGTGGGAACCTCCCTACAACTGGCAAGCAGGCGATCGCCCAAAGGAAAACGCGATTCGGGAAGCGACCGAGTATCGGGCGAAGCTTCTAGGCAACTTCTGCGATTTGGTTCTACCTGTCGTTACAGGTGACACAAAAACGGGTCGAACTGTGTGGGGAATGGACGCACTCTCATTAGCACTGGTGGATGCGATCGCACCTACCAAACAACTCCGCCTTGCCCGTTTTTTGCGTAACTTGGATGCCCGCACTGCCGCTGCTGCCAAAATCATTGACCGCTACACCTTTCAGATGACAACGACACAGGGACTGGCTGCACTCCTCAAAAGTCCCGTTCTCCAGTTCATTGCGACACTGACAACCGGACGACCAAATCTAGCATACCTGCTAGCAGACCAAATTCCCGTGGAGCAATTGCCGGTTGTGATTGGCAAACTTCAGATGGCGTATGATTTGTTCTCGCTCTTGAATCCGGGCGAAAACCCGATCAACTTTGATTTGCTATCCCTTTGGCCTCTGCTGTTGGAAAACCCCTCTTCACCAGAACGCAATGCTTGGGCATTTGGTCACGCTTTAGTGGAATATTGGACTCAAAATCTGACAGTTGAACAATTCCGGGAACGGTTTGAGTTCTATCTCAAGCAAATTTGAGCCGATGCCTCTTTATCTGCTCTAGGCTTCTTAGCGAATTTTAAGCAGGCTATCAGACTTAATTCAGGGCGAACCAAGCAGGTCGGCGCTAGGCTAACGCCTCGCTTCGCATGAGCGCGATCGCGCATCCTAGAGATAGAGCCAAATAAACTCTCTCAAAGTTGAACTGGCTCGCCTCACATTGACAACTGAATGATGCAGCATGAAAAAACGTTATCTTTTAAAAGCTGGCGCTGTAATTGTAGGCGCGGCATGGTTATCACGCAATCTAATTGGGAATTCGGGAGATATGGCAGCTTCAAACAATAATTTTGAAATCAACAAAACCGAGGAAGAATGGCGTGAAATTTTGACGCCCGAACAGTTTAACGTCTTGCGTAAACACGGTACCGAACGTGCTGGAACTAGCCCGCTTGATAAGCAATACGGTAAAGGAATTTATGCGTGTGCGGCGTGTGACTTACCGCTTTTTACCTCTGACACGAAATTCGACAGCCATACTGGTTGGCCCAGTTTTTATGCTCCCATTGAAGGGGGAATCGGCACCTCCACAGACAAGACGCTTTTTATGACTAGAATTGAAGTGCATTGCCATCGCTGTGGTGGGCATTTAGGTCATGTATTTAACGATGGTCCGCGCCCAACTGGCAAACGCTACTGCATGAACGGTGCCGCGCTTAAATTTATTCAAGGCTAGCGATCGCTCCTGTTTGACTGCATCGTTTGGTAGGTGTTCTAGTGAAGCTGGCGAATAGAATTCGCGCCTACACAAACAAAACCTGCCTACGCAGGTTTCAAAAGTCCGCGCAGGCGGACTTCGTTTGTATAGCCGCGATTTCTAATCGCCAAGGCTGCTATTTAACAATTACAAGCGATAGAACTCAGTTGCTAATGGGAATACTTAGTTTGATGGGTTATTTACGGAGAATAATCATGAAATCCCTTCAAACAACCGTTTTCTCTACAATTGCCACCTTAATAAGTGGAATTTTTTTACCCTTACAGTCTCAAGCAACTGTTCCGTTGCAACAGCAGCTTGTAGCTCAAGCCAGCATTGAAGATATAATTCGCGATCTAGATGGCAACGCATATATCTTGGGTGCCGATAAACAGGAGCTTGGTGTGGTTTCAAGCAACCAGTATGCCACCGAGTCAATTTGCAACCAGTACGGAAAATATGGTAGCCGCTATTCTTCAACAAGTGTATGGAATGAATACGGAAAGTATGGTAGCCCTTATTCCACTATTGGTGCTTATAATCCTCGTGGACATAAACCTCCCTTAATCGTGTTTGAAGGAGGGGCATTTATTTTGAGTAAGAATCCTAACCTGGATAACCGAATAGATCCAGACTATCTGTTCGCTATTCTATGCAGGTAGTAGAAGACATAACCTTTTTTCTCAAGGAAAGGGCGCACAGCCGTGCGCCCCTACAGTTAGTTCAAGGAGAAGGTACAAGCTTGTACATCTTGCCAAAGCTTGAAGAGGAAGAATCAAGTGGATGAAGCTCCTAGTTCGCCATTTAACAATAAATCTGCTTGACCACAGCGACGAAACTACCTGCTATTTACGACTCTTTAATATTGTTGCCATTGGTAGGAAAAGCGAGAATTCATAATCAATTAAGGGAACGAAACCGTATTTCAGATAAAATTGCTTTGACTCATCATCCAGAGCATCAACTCTAACTGCAAAAATCCCTACTTCATCTGCAAGGCGAACTCCTTTACTAAGAGCATCCATTAGTAATCTTTTTCCCAATCCTCTCCCTTGCATTGAGGTGTCAACGGCAAGTTGTCCGATTAACATAGCGGGAACAGGATAACGGGGTAATCTTTTTCTTAGTTGCTCTGGAAGCGAGTCAAACGTAATGCTAGACATACTGATGGTGTAATAGCCAACAACTTCATTACCATCTTCTTTAAGAATAGCAACAAAGGTTTTGGCAATGCCTTTTCTATCGTTTTGTCCAGCGTATTGCTTCAGGTAATCGTTTAACTTTGGAACTCCGCAGTCGAAAGCATCCTTCCTTACACTGCTATCGAGAGGGTGAAAAATCCATTCCACAAAGTATTACTTTTCGTACTCCTGATATTCACACATCGCCAATTTTAAAGCTTCGTTCGGTTCAGGCGGATTCTCTAGTATCGACAAAAAGAGATCCCGATCTCTATCTGACAAAACCAGTGTTTCATGAAAGGCAATGTCCTTTCTGGCAGCATCAAGTGAGTGGCAAAGCACATAAGAACTTACACTGAGTCCCATCAGTGCAGCTGCCTTTTCAAGCGTCTTTTTTTGCTCTTGGCTCAGTCTCAAATCAATTCTGCTTTCTTTGGTATTGCTGCTGGCTGACATAACTAATGTTTAATCAATCTCAGTGTGGTATCCCGCTATGACATACCAATAGTTTGATGTATTATCCGGCAAATGTCCACACAAATACTAAGAAAAAGGGTGGGTTTTTCGACCCACCCCAAAAGTGATTTGATTACCTCAAGGAGGAGGTGCAAGCTTGTGCATCTTGCCAAAGCTTGAAGAGGAAGAATTCAGCGCGATCGCTCATTGCAGTTACAAAAACGCCCTCTCCATTTTTCGAGCCTCCGTCCACCCAGCTACCGTGCAGGCTGACTTCAACGTACTCGGCATCGCAAGCACACAAGCCAATAATTTCCGAACCTTCCTGCTGCGCTTCCTCTACCAACCGTCCGATTTCTGGCAAACTAGCCGGAAGTAAGAAGGAAGCGGTGCTGGGTTCGACTGAGATGGGGGTACCCACTCGCAGCGCTAAAATCACCCGCCGTGTCACCCACTCTTCCAGAGATTGAGCCAGACACTCCAAGTAAAAGCCGTTTTCTGTGTAAGTTAATTTCAGCATTGCTTGGTGTCTCCTTACAAATCCAGGTGATCGTGCTGTTCGCGCCAGAACTGCTCGGCAAAGGCAACAGCAGGGTGCATGGGGGCTTTAGGCTGGGTACGAAGGGGCATTCCCGCTTGAGTCGGGGTGCGATCGCCTTTGCGTTGGTTGCACCTTTCGCAGGCGATAACTACGTTGTCCCAGGTATGTTTTCCGCCCTTTGATAAGGGAAGGACGTGATCGATCGTCAACTGTTTCGTGTTGCCGCAGTATTGGCAGGTGTGATGGTCTCTCCGCAGCAATTCCCGACGGTTCACTGGGGGAACCTTCCAAACTCGCTCTGCACTCGTGATGGTGAGGCGAATTTGTTCTGGCACCTCGATCACCACGCTGGGCGATCGCACTTGCCAGCCTGGTGCATCGCTAAACTGCAAAGGTTCGGCTTTCCCACCGATCAACAGGGCGATCGCTCGCTTAATATTGACCCGGCTTATGGGCAAGTAGTTCTGGGAAAATACGACTACCGACCTACCTAACACGTCAGTTGCGCTTGTCACGACTTGGCTCCTCATACAATTAACCCCCGCCTCTGGTAATTAGAAGCGGGGGTTGGAAAAACTTTTTGAGTCTTCTCGTCCTATGTTGGTACGGCTACTTTTAGCCTGTACCTCCCGCTTTGTTTGTTTAGTTTGGGTTCTGCAAACCGCAGACTCCCACCATTATTGCGATCCAAAATTTGATCGATCTCCGTACCTCGTCTCTGACTACCATATCCACCCATAAAAAGAAACTCCACGCCCGCACAGGCTGATTCCCAACTCGTTAAAGAGTCGGAATGGCTGGCTGAGATGGAGAAAGCAGGTATATGTGTCACAGGAAGGCTTCTTGAACGGTTTAACTTGAATCTGGCTTTCAATATACTACACTTGTATTACTAATCTGTCCACAAATTTTAGGAGAAAAAATCATGCGTACCCTACCTCGCACCTCAACCACTGAAATGGAAGTCACCAGCATACGCTTGGAGAGAGAACTGAAGGAAGAACTCAAAGAACTCGCAGGTCATCAGGGATATCAAGCTTTGATTCGAGATATCCTCTGGAACTATGTGCAGCAGAAATCCGATGATTATAAACCTCAATTCTCTAGGTCTGATATCCTCTCTAGCGTCCCCGCCACAGCGCAGCAAGAACAACGCTGTGTACTGACAGGCAAGTTTATCCGACCGCAGGAGCCAATGTTATTAGGATTTACTAATCATGGCGATCTGGTTCCTTTAAGTGTTGAGAGTTTGTCATCGAGATAGGCTTTTGGTGTCTTCAAATTAACGTCAGCGCAGCATAAACAAAAGCGATCGCACTCTACCCCCAGTACAAGGTAAAAAGTGCGATCGCTCTCCAGCTAATGACGAATGGCTAATTGTTCGTCGCCATTTACTGCTTAGACATCCTGTTCGCTTAAATCGCGGGTCATGTGGTCAAAGGGCTGATCTACAAATGCTGTATTTGCAACTCCAGCCGCAGCCACTTGTTCTTTCACAATGTCCTTCATGATTTGGATGCCCATTACGGTCGGACCAATCGGCACTCCCAAAGAGTTGTAAGTTTCCCGAAGACCTTGCAGCACCCGCTCATCCAGCACATTCGTATCACCTGCAACCAACGCATAGCTGGCATAGCGCAGGTAATAGTCCATATCCCGCAGACAAGCAGCATAGCGACGAGTCGTATATGCATTTCCGCCTGGTCGAATCAGTTCGGGCAGTTCTTCAAACAACCGTGACCCCGCCTGCTTCACAATCGAAGCTGCATTGGAGTTAATCACAGCAGCCGCCTGGACTCGTGCTGTGCCGGTTTCAAAATAAGATTTCAGGGAATCTACGGCATTGCGATCCAGGTAACGACCCGTAACATCGTAATTTTTAATCAGGTTTGTGACTGCGTCGCGCATGAAATTGCTCTCCCAACAACAAGCTATATAGATAATTTTCTATTGTTTAGTGTGCTGTTGCATACCCAGTTTCTAGGGTGTAGTTTACAACAACAAACACTTTCATTAGCATATATCCATCTCCACAAGCATCTCCACATTGTTGAGAGCGATCGCAGCAATTTTTAGCGGGCAATTTTTTCTGGGGTGCTGCTGTAAGCCTTCTGACGCATCTGGTTGCCATCCCGTGACCGACCCGTAGAGCCAGCTTTTCGACGGCTCACCGGCTTCAACCAACAAACCCCTCTCATGGGCACTGGCAGTAATGTCAGTTCTTCTGGATATCGCGGCTGCGGATCGTTGAGCAACCAAATGGGCGGCACCATCATCGGGTCATATTCAGCAATAATATCAACCACCCCAGGACGCTGCTTTAGCTCCACTCTCGTCCCAGGACGATACTCAAATGCCTCTTGTTCGTCAAAATCTTGATCAAAATCCGTATTTAAATTAAACATCATGCTTCCCCCCGCACAAAAGTAGCCAAAGCTACTGATTAGTAAAATTGTTGCCGCCTATAAGATTTTTTTGTAAATCTCGCTACAATTTTTAACTTTTTCTCGCTTTAAGTCAAACGGCAACTGCCTTATTCTGTATAGCTGAATACAAAATCTCCTGGCACCTATCCCTAGGATGATCCAGTACATCGATGCCTTACGTCTTGAAAAAAGGCTGAAGACTGTTAGCGTAGCGGCGCGTAAGCGCCAACTGGGAATTGAGTGGGAGAGTTCTTGAGATGGGCAAAAGAGGAGACAAAAGATTTTCAGCCAGGAAAGTTGTACTTCTGGATCGGGAAGTCTCACCTGAAAATGCTTGCTTTCAATCCAGGTTCTCCCCCTCTTGACTTGACGATTCACCAACCCTGATGATCGCTCTTACTGTTTTTTCTGCTTTCCAGACTGAGCCAGCTTAGAAAATAAGGAGTCCGTCGTAATGTTCCAGACCCCGCAAGAATTTTTGACTTACGTCAAAGAAAAAAACATCCAGATCATTGACCTCAAGTTCATCGATATGCCGGGTATCTGGCAGCATTTGTCGATGTATCACGACCAAATTGACGAAAGTAGCTTTACCGAGGGCGTACCCTTCGATGGCTCTAGTATCCGGGGTTGGAAAGCCATCAACGAATCAGACATGGCAATGGTGCTAGATCCGACAACTGCCTGGATCGACCCATTCATGGCAGAGCCGACTTTAAGCGTCGTCTGTAGCATTATCGAACCCCGGACGGGCCAACCTTACAGCCGCGACCCCCGCACCATTGCTCAGAAGGCAGTAGACTACCTAATTTCTACCGGCATTGGCGATACAGCCTTCATTGGACCGGAAGCTGAGTTCTTCATCTTTGATGATGTCCGCTTTGACCAAAACCAGCATGAAGGCTATTACCACGTAGACTCCGTCGAGGGACGTTGGAATTCTGGGAAAAAAGAAGAGGGTGGCAACCTCGGTTATAAACCTCGCTACAAAGAGGGTTATTTCCCAGTCGCGCCGACGGATACCTCCCAGGATATGCGGACAGAAATGCTGCTGACGATGGCGAAGTGCGGGGTGCCGATTGAAAAGCACCACCACGAAGTTGCTACCGGCGGACAGTGCGAACTGGGTTTCCGCTTCGCAACTTTGGTGCAAGCTGCTGACTATCTGATGACTTACAAGTACGTCATCAAGAACGTTGCCAAGAAATATGGCAAAACAGTCACCTTCATGCCGAAGCCACTGTTTAACGACAACGGTTCTGGGATGCATACCCACCAGTCGATTTGGAAGGATGGGCAGCCGCTATTCGCAGGCGATAAGTATGCTGGCTTAAGCCAAATGGCGTTGCACTACATCGGTGGCATCCTCAAGCACGCACCGGCGCTGTTGGCTTTGACCAATCCCACAACCAATTCTTACAAGCGCTTGGTGCCCGGTTTTGAAGCACCCGTGAACTTGGCTTACTCCCAAGGAAACCGTTCTGCCTCGATTCGGATTCCGCTATCTGGTACCAATCCTAAAGCGAAGCGCTTAGAGTTCCGTTGTCCGGATGCGACTTCTAACCCCTACTTGGCGTTTGCTGCCATGCTCTGTGCGGGTCTAGATGGTATCAAAAACCAAATTGACCCTGGTGAATCCCTGGATAAGGATATTTACGACCTAACCCCAGAGGAACTGGCGAATGTTCCTTCCACCCCAGGATCGCTCGAAGGTGCCCTGGAGGCATTGGAAAACGATCACGCTTTCTTGACCGAGACGGGCGTGTTCACCCCAGACTTCATCCAGACTTGGATTTCATACAAGCTCGATAACGAAGTCAACCCGATGCGGCTGCGCCCCCATCCCTACGAGTTCGCTCTCTACTATGATTGCTAATTTCTTTTCTCGCTCATGGGAAGGCAAATTGTGTAGGAGCAAAGCCTGACGTTTTTGCTAAGCATTCCTGCCAAATCTAGAGCTTGCCTTTCTTAAAGCGTTCTAAGCTGTGGGGTGGGGTATCCCCTTCCTGGAAAACAACTCATCCCTAGCCCGCCACCCATAAGGGTGGCGCTTTTTCTTGTCCCACTGGAGACAGATGGCAGTTGTCGAAACTGAGTTAACATAAGAAATATGTCTTAACAAAAAGACATATAACCGCGCAGCATTTTCATAGTCGTACTCAGTTTTCAGCACCCATCGTTAGCCTCTATGCAGTCAACCTCAAACCTTGACCCAGCAACTACTATTACTGAGACTCTAACCAAGCTGACCTATCAGACTTTTCAGCAAGGCAAAAATTACTTTGGTTTAGCTCATAAAATATTAAATTCTCAGTTGCTGAATTTAATTTCACCTCCACCGGAGGTGAAAACCAAGCCGATTCCGCCAGAGGTTATACAAAAACTGAAACAAAGGCACGATCGGATTATCGAAGCCGATTGGCAGGATGTTGAGCGAGGTGTATATCCCGCTGGCTTACTGTTTGATAACTCATGGAGCGATTTTTTCCGCTATTATCCAATGGTTTGGCTGGATACGCTGCAAGTGCATCAGCGGGCGAACCAAAAGCGGCATCAAGACTTTTCTCCAAACATTTCCACGGATGGTTATCCAAGCTACTACCTGCAAAACTTCCACCACCAAACTGATGGTTACTTAAGTGACTGGTCCGCGAATCTCTATGATTTGCAAGTAGAAATTCTTTTTGGTGGCACGGCAGATGCGATGCGGCGGCGGATTCTCGCGCCATTGAAACAAGGGCTGAAAGCTTTTGATTCTATTCCACCCAGACAAGTTCGCATTCTGGATGTGGCAAGTGGAACGGGGCGCACTTTGAAATTAATCCGCGGCGCTTTGCCGGAAGCATCTCTGTTTGGAATCGATTTGTCACCCGCTTACTTGCGGAAGGCGAATCAGCTGTTATTGGAAAATCCTGGAGAATTGCCCCAACTCCTACAAGCGAATGCTGAGAAAATCCCTTACGTGGATGAGCATTTCCATGCGGTTACTTGCGTGTTTCTCTTCCATGAGCTTCCAGCAGCGGTGCGTCAGCAGGTGATCGAACAGTGCTACCGAGTCACGAAACCGGGTGGAGTCTTTATTATCTGCGACTCGATTCAGGTCAGCGATGCTCCAGACTTGGTGCCACTGATGGAAAACTTCCCAGAAACATTCCACGAGCCATACTACAAACACTACATAACGGATGATTTGGTGAAACGGTTGGAGAAAGCAGGCTTCGAGAATATTTCGAGTGAAGTTCACTTTATGAGCAAGTATTTGATTGCTCATAAGCCGGTTTCTGAAAAGACAACGGCTTTAGATGGAGAACAAAGCGATCGCAAGCTCATGGTTTGAAACACGGTGTCGAGAAGTAGCAACAGAGGGCATCGAGGCTAAGGCTCGTTACTAGGATGGATAGAGCTGTCCTAGTAACGAGAATCAGAAGAAGCGGCTGAAGGCGATCGCTGTATAGGCGATAATTAAACAACTTAACACTTGAAAATAAAAAACTAATCTTTAGAGGTGTCCTCCAAATGTGCCTCTAGGCGATAGAGTTGGTCTAGGCAAACCGCAAAACGATAAGCAGAAGGTATTATGACCACCAACCAGCCTGCTGTGGAAAGTGTTTCCACCCAAGGACTGTCAACAGAGGATCTAGTTACCAATGAGCTGATTGAGGATGCAACGGTAGTCAACTATGTTGATGTAATTCAAACCGTTATCTCCAGCTTGGATCAGGACGATACGGCAATGGTAAGCCGTGGCGAAGACAGCAGCTATCTTTGGAAATTTAAGTACGGTAGCGTTGAGGTGTTTGTGCAACTCACGGGGATTACCGAGGAGGATACTTTCACCGTTTGGTCTTATGTTCTCAAGCTACCTGCGACGAACGAACCGCTGTTGATGCGGAAACTCTTGGAAATGAATTGGTCGGACACGTTTGAATCGCGTTTTGGCATTGTGGAGAACCAAGTGGCAGTGCTGACATCTCGCACTGTCGCCGAGCTTTCTCCTGGAGAAATTTCCCGCGCTGTCACCGTTGTCGCGACGATTGCAGATAATAACGACGAAGCTTTACAAGCTGAATTTGGTAGTTAGTTATTGGTCATTGGTCATTGATTTTAGGCGAATGACAAATGACCAATAACCGCTACTGGCGTTTGATTCCGCTGCTGGAAGCGTCAGGTTGCGTCCAGATGGCAATCGACCGATGGTTACTGGAGCAGCACCATCTGGGTTTGCATCCTCCAGCCTTACGGTTCTATACTTGGTCTCCACTGGCAATTTCGTTGGGATATCATCAACATCGCTTACCTGCATCTTGGCAGCATCTGGCTGCGGCGGGTGTAGTGGATTTGGTGCGACGTCCGACTGGCGGACGGGGAGTGCTGCACCAGGGCGATTTGACCTACATGGTGGTAACGTCAGGACTTGCTGGTAGTCGCCTGCAAGCGTACCAAGAGATTTGTCAGTTTTTGATTCAGGGGTGGCGATCGCTCGGTCTAGAATTACACTACGGTTCGGCAGGACGGGGTTACATTCACAATCCCAATTGTTTTGGCACCGCGACGGGTGCCGATTTAGTTCTAGCGGATGGTTCTAAATTAATTGGGAGTGCCCAGATGAGGCGAGGCAATACTATCTTGCAGCACGGGTCAATGCGTTTGTCACCAGACGCCACGCTGTTTGAACAGGTGTTTGGCGAGGCTGCGGAGCCGGTCAAACTACCGATTAACCAACAGGGAGAGGTGCTAATTCCAACAGTTTTAGAAGCCTTGACGGTAGCAGCTAAGGATTGTTTTGGTGTTGAGATGCTGGTGCAGCCTTTTTCTGAAAGTGAGTGGCAGGAAATTTTGGCGCAGCCAGAATTAGCGATTCCCTCACCGAATAAAGTCTCGGAGAATCCAGCCTTACAGAATCAAGATGGACAATGCTAACGCTAGTGACTCTAAGGTCGGATAACTCGGTGCATATCTAGAACTGGCGGGGTAATTTCAGTCTGCGTTAACAGATCGTGAATTTGTCCTCGGTGGTGGGTCTGGTGATTAAAAAAGTGTGCGATCAACAAATCAACCGGATCGATATAAATATTTCCTTGGTTATTGCGGTACTTGATCGTACCGCTCAAGAATTCGTCGTTTAAACTATCTGAGAAGGCTTCGATGCGCTCATCTTCTAATACACGCGCTTTGGTAAGCTTGTCGAAATCCTCATAGAGAATTGCGTCAAGTCCGGTTGAGGGGACTTCTTTGCCCTCAAACCGCGATAACCAGATGCGATCGCCTATCATGATGTGATTCAGCGTCCCGTGAATACTTTTAAAGAAGGCGGGTCTGGTACGTTTACGTTCTACATCGTCCAAACGAGTGCAAACTTCATAAAGTCTGCGATTTGCCAGCGTGTTGTAGCGTGCGAGCATCTGGAAGTGCTGTATGAGCATATTCAGACTCGTTTTCTAGTGTCAATTAATCAGTGGTTGATTTTGCGATCGCTTGTAACTGCAAACTCGGCGGATAGGTGCCCTCTGCCTTAACCCGCTTGATTTCTACTTCCGTAATCAGTAAATTCAGCTTCGATGCAACAGCGCGGACAACATCGCCCCGGTCGATAATACCGGCGACTGTCCCAGCCGGTGAGAGGACAGTAATCCAATTTAACTGCTTGGCTTCCATGCAGTTAATTACTTCTACCAAAGGCATTTTCTCTTCAACAGTGGCAATTTCCGTCAGGGGATGCACAATACTATGCAGATTTTGCGTTTCCCACAGACCGCGCTCTACGAAATGCAAATGTTCAACAGAGACTAAACCGCGATAGCGACCTTCACTCGCCGCAAAGTAAACCGGAAAGTGGGAAGCTTCCAAAATGTACTCATCGGCAAACTGGCGCAAGGTCTTGTTCGCATCCACCACCCGAAATTCTTGGGTCATGGCGTCTTTCGCCACGATCTGAAGCAAGGATTCTTGGAGGGTGGTCATCTGGTCGTAGGAACGGGCGTTGCGAATCCCAAACCAGCCGAGTAAGGAAATCCAGAAGCCACTGAACCACTGATCCTTGAAAGCAATAATCGCCACTCCGACAGCGATCGCGCCCCAACCTAAAATTAAACCGCTTTTGGCTGCCCAACGGACGCCCTGAAAGCGGTCTCCGGTGAACTTCCACACGGCTGCTTTCACAACTTGTCCGCCATCTAAGGGGAGACCGGGAATCAGGTTGAATAAAGCCAAGACTAGGTTAATCTTTGCTAAGTCTAATGCCATGACCTGCACGATACCGGAGATTGGCAGTCCATGAGCCACTAAGTAAAATAGCGAGTACAGCACTAGGCTGACCGCAGGGCCAGCGATCGCGACTTGAAAGGCTGCGCCTGGGGTTTTGGATTCCCGGTCAATCGCCGCAATCCCGCCAAAGAGAAATAAAGTAATCGAATTTACTTCAATCCCTTGCGATCGCGCGACTAAACTGTGACCCAGTTCGTGCAGTAAAACCGAGCCAAACAGCAATAAAGCCATTAATAATCCCGCACCCCCGCCGAGGACTGGACCCAAGACGGGTGAGAAATCCAGGGCATTCGCAAAGGCGATCAAAGCTAAAATAAAAAACCACGAATAATCTATAAATAGCGGAATTCCGAATAGAGAGCCAACTCGCCAAGCTGCCTGCATCAAACTTTCCCATCTAAATCCTTGCACTTACCAGGATATACGACGGCTCTTGTAGAAGCATGAATGATGGAAAATGAAGCGTGAAGTAGGAGAGTGAGCCTTGCCGACCTTTGGGGTAATTGGTGAGCAGTGTCCACCCTACTAACTTCACTGAAAAGACAGTTATTATCGAGCGAGGGCTTCTAAAGGAGACCCGTATTGGTCAGTCCTAAGATGGCACCTGTTCCCAGGATGTGTCCAAAACTCAAACCCGCAATAAATTGAGCGGCGCTAAAGTTCTTACCAAAACCGGGCAGTGGGAAAGGCAGTTTAGGGCCAACTCCCGGCTTTTGGACAGCGTTGCGGGCCAGAAAAAGACCCAGAATGTTGAAAGCAGTCATGACAATGAATACACCAGGGCCGATTGTTGGTGTTGAAGGAACTGTCTGCTGCAATGCTGCAAGTAAACTTAAGTCAATCAATTTCTTTTCTCCTGCTTTGATAAAATCAGCAACGAAGGGATTATAAAACGCGGAGGGAACTGTTGATTCTTCCTGATGGATGAGCTAAATTTTTAAGTCACCCAAAGCAGAAACAATGGCCTTTTAAAGGGCACCTGCGTTGGTTAATCCAAGGATGACGCCTGTTCCAATAATGTGACCGAAGCTCATTGTCGCTAGGAGTTCAGGCACTGTAAAATTGCGTAACAAAGCGGGTTTAGCCAGGGGCAGGTCTGGCCCTACTCCTGGCTTCTGGATAGCGAAGCGACCGATGGCGATCGCCAACAAGTTGCACAGAATCATCACCAATCCGACCATTGGAGTCCACGATGGGGTCGCGGGAACGGTAGATTGTACGGCGGCGAGTATTGTCAAGTGAATCAAGTTCTTGTCTCCTGCTTGGACACAAATATCAAAACCCAAAGTATTATAGAAACCTCTTAGTAAAAAGTCGGAATTTGTTTTAACAGTTAACAGTTATATTAATTTTTGATACAAATCGAAAAAAATTTAATGCGAGTCAAGATTTGCGGGATTACCAAACCAGATCAAGGGCAAGCGATCGCGCAACTGGGAGCAACCGCCCTAGGATTTATTTGCGTGTCCTCCTCCCCGCGCTACGTCAGTGCAGTTCAAATCCGCTCCGTGATGGAACGTTTACCCCCTGACGTTGAGCGGATTGGCGTCTTTGCCAACACAACGCTAGAAGAAATCTATCAATGTGTCGCCGTCGCTAACTTGACAGGCGTGCAGTTACATGGCGGAGAAACACCAGAATTTTGCCGTCAGTTGCGCCAATTGCTGCCCAGCATGGAAATCATCAAAGCGCTGAGAGTCAGAACTTCAGAAGATTTAACTCAGGCAGATGTCTATGCAGAGTGTGCGAATACCTTGTTGCTGGACGCTTATCATCCCCAAATGTTGGGAGGTACTGGCAAAACGTTGGACTGGAAGAACCTCCAACAGTTCAATCCTAGCTGTCCCTGGTTGCTTGCCGGTGGCTTGACACCAGACAATATTTTGGATGCGATCGCTCAATTGCATCCTAGCGGGATTGATTTATCGAGTGGTGTCGAGCGATCGCCTGGAGATAAAGATTTAAATCGAGTTGCGGATTTGTTTGAGAAACTGCGGGGAACACGGTTCAAGTTGTAGGGAGCTTCGCTCTTTTGGCACGATCGCCTCCTGCTAACGGGTGAACAGATAGAACGAGAGCAAACCAATCCAGTTAGTTTACCCGACTGTGCGAAGTGACAAGCACTTTCTTAAAAGTACTTTGGAGATGTAGAACACCAACAAATCCAAAGGACTCCACATCATGCTTGCTAACGAATCCAATCAAACCTTCACCAATCAAGCTCAGTTTAATAAACCCGTTCTAGGGTTAGGTAGCTCTGGATCGGCAGTTAGAGAATTACAACAAATATTAACGGAAAGGTGTGCTTATTTCGGAGCTATTCACGGAATTTTTAATCAAGAAGTAGAATATGCCGTCATTGTTTTTCAGAATTGGGTTTTCCTCAAAGAAGATGGTATTGTCGGGCCGTTGACTTGGCAAACACTTTATACAGGCGCTCCGGTTAATATGCCCATGCTGAAGCGCGGAGCTAAAGGTGAAGCGGTAATCACACTTCAGCAGGTGCTATTTGTAGCCGGTGACTTTAATGATGAAATTAACGGCGTATTTGGGCCGCGCACCGATGCTGCTGTTAGATTCTTCCAAAAACGCAACGGTTTATTAGTAGATGGAATTGTTGGTGAAAAGACTTGGTATGCTCTTTCTCAAGTGCGTCAGCAAATGGGGGGATGCTGATTGTAAAACCATTTTGTTCTTTTGTTTGCAACATCTAGACTTCTTAGCCTCCCAATTTATCGGGGGTGGGGGAATTGTTAATGTAGCGCTTTATGAACCAAATGGTATAAAAACCCGATCCATTAACCGTTATAGGGACACGGCCTTGCCGTGTCCCTACTTTAAGAAATTAGGAGTTTTTCTCTTGATTAGGAGCGAAATCTCCCTGCTGTTACTGCCAACAACGCTTAAAAGAAAGCGGGTTGGTGACGAATTAAATTAAGAAACTCTTCACGAGTTTTTTGCTCGTCCTGAAATACGCCGACCATCGCACTGGTAACAGTCCAAGAACCGGGCTTCTGGACGCCTCGCATTACCATACACATATGGGTAGCTTCCATGACAACAGCGACTCCCTTCGGCTCAAGAATCGTCTGCACCGCTTCAGCAATCTGGCGCGTCAGCCGTTCCTGTACCTGCAAGCGGCGAGAATACATCTCAACAATCCGAGCAAGCTTGCTAAGACCTACCACTTTTTGGTTAGGGATATAGGCGACGTGCGCCTTACCCATAAATGGCAGCATATGGTGTTCGCAGAGGCTAAAGACATTGATATCCCGGACAAGAACCATCTCGTTGTGACCCTCATCAAAGATAGCTCCGTTGACAAGGTCTTCTAGCGACTGAGTATAGCCACTGGTGAGAAAGCGCATTGCTTCTGCTACTCGCTTAGGCGTCTTGAGCAAGCCTTCCCGTTCCGGGTCTTCACCCACTCCCAGTAGCAGCGTCCTTACAGCACTCATCATCTCATCGTTGAGTTCTTCCGGAGGCGGCTGCAAATTGGGTTCTCTACCATTCATTGTGTTGCGGTCAGGTCGCGGCGGAGCAATTTTGGCGCTCAAATCGCCTGATGGGTTAGAGCCATTAGAACCGTGGGAAGAAGCAGTAGTCATGATTCAGTCTTTGTTAGGGTTTGGAGTGGTTAACGGAGTGATGAGTTCGTTAGGAATTTTTTGAGACTGTTGAGTGATGAATTTAGGTTTAATTCATCATTCAAAACTTACAATTCATAAAACGCCAGCGTTCGGCATTAAGGTTAATTCCTCAATCACTGCCTGTTCTGGCACGAGAGCCATGTGCAGAATCGACTGGGCAACGATTTCTGGTGTTAACATGGCTGAACGGTTCAGTTCGACTTGAACCGTTTCTGTGTCCCAAATTGGGGTATTGACAGCACCTGGAGAGATCGTTACAACGCGAATGCCTTTGGCACGTTCTTCTGCTGCGAGGGTTTTCGATAAGGCAATCAGAGCCGCTTTGCTAACGTTGTAGGCACCCCAGCCAGGAAAAGGTTGCTGACCGGCAATAGATGCCACATTAATAATTATCCCAGAGCCGCGATCGCGCATCGAGGGCAAAATTCCCTGGATACACTGAAACGCGCTGGTGAGATTTAGGTCAATCACTTGTTGCCATTCGGATAAAGGTGTTGACATAATCTCGCCGGTGTAGCCCATCCCGGCATTATTCACCAGAACATCAATCGAGCCAAAGGAGTCAGCGATCGCGGCGACCTTTTCTCTTACCTGCTCAATATCGGCTAGATCCAGGGCATACGCTTTTGCTGTCACCCCAGTCTTCCGAGCAGCTTCAGCGACAGCCTCTAATTTAGACTCAGAGCGGCTGACTAAAGCCACATGGAATCCTGCTTTCGCAAATGCCAAAGCTGTCGCCTTGCCAATCCCACTACTGGCCCCGGTAATCAAGGCACGCCGTTCGATTGGAGAAGTCATCAATTCTTCCCGTATTTTTTGATTAGGTAGCTATCAGCTCTTTGCTTACTTTTCCTACTTGGTTTGGCTACCCTGTAGGAAAGCAAAATAAGCTCAAGCGATCGCCTAGGGGAACGCTTACTACGTTGAGTTCTCAGTGTTTGAGTCGTTGTCTACGATCGATTCGCTATCGCCGTTAATTGCTTGCCAGCTCAGCGCTAATTTCTTAAAAGACAACTCCTCTCAACTGAGAACTTGTAATAATTTGTTACCTTGTTGATTATACCACTCGTCACAGCGTCTTCTAAGGTAAACCCCCGCTAGGCAGAGATTTCCGTATAAACGCCAATACTCCGAAACTTTTGATAACGTAGCTCCCGCCGCTGTTGAGAGGTCATTTGGGAGAGTTCTTCTAAGTTTTGCAACAGAGCGTCTTTTAAGATGGCAGCTGCCTTTAGCGGCTCGCCATGAGCGCCGCCAACAGGTTCGGGCAACAGAACATCGAGAATGCCTAAGTTTTTCAAATCCCAAGCCGTAATTTTTAGTGCTGTGGCTGCTTGGGGAGCTTTGGAAGCATCTTTCCACAAAATTGCTGCACAAGCTTCGGGGGTCGCAACGGTATAAACGGCGTGTTCAAACATTAATAGTCGGTCGCCGACGCCAATTCCCAACGCACCGCCAGAACCACCTTCCCCGATAACGGTGCAGAGGATCGGGACATCCAGGCGGAACATCTCCCGCAAATTATAGGCGATCGCTTCTCCCTGCCCCCGTTGCTCGGCTTCCACACCCGCCCAGGCTCCCGGCGTATCGATAAACGTGAGAATCGGCATTCCAAAGCGATTGGCGTGTTCCATTAACCGCAGCGCCTTGCGGTAGCCGCCTGGAGCAGGCATCCCAAAATTCCGGGCGACATTATCCTTAGTATCGCGGCCCTTTTGATGACCCAGCATCACAACGGGACGCCCACCCAGACGAGCTACGCCGCCGACTAACGCTGGGTCGTCATTCCCACCGCGATCGCCGTGTAGTTCCATCCATTCATCGCTCATTGCCTGGATGTAGTCTAATGTACTGGGACGCCGAGGATGCCGAGCCAGTTGCAGCCGCTGGGACGGGGATAAACTATTGAAAATCTCCTCACGAAGTTGCACTGCTCGTGCCTCCAACTGACGAATCTGATCGGAGACATCGACGTCCTGATCTTCTGCAAGTTCGCGAATTTGGTCAATTCGTGCCTCTAGTTCGGACAGAGGCTTTTCAAAATCTAGAAGTAACGGCTTGCGCTCAGAAGAAGTTGACATAGTTCCTAGTCAGCGATCGGTGGTCAGTAGTGCAGCGACGAGCATAGGGTGTCGCCCGTACAATGCTCAGTAGTCAGTTAGTTGTCAGTAGTCAGCCGTCAGGAGTTAGGAGTCAAAGAAAGAAGTAACACTAGACAAAAAATAACTAGCCTTTTTCTATCAACTGACAACTGACTCCTGACTCCTGACTAATAAGTCAACAAAGGTCGGAATCCATGCCTCACGGAGGATTCACCGATTTGCTCCATCTTCTCCACGGTAATTTGATTGCGTCCCCAAGAAAAGTTGGTGTGCCACTTTTCAAATTCCAATAGCATCGATTCGGCAAAACAGGCGAATAACTGGCGTCCCGGAGCTTCCATCAAATTGACGATTTTCATAATCCGCCAGTCAATATCCAGGGAATGCTCAACAATCCCCCCATTGACGACATAGACGCCCGGATGCTGAATTTTTGTTGACAGGTTTTTCGGGTAGCCCCCATCAATCAGCAAACAAGGTTTTTTCAAAACCGTGGGATCAATTTCCATCCCTTTGGGCATACTGGCTACCCAAACTACAATATCAGCCAAAGGCAGCGCCTCTTCCAATCCCATGATTTTGCCTCTGCCGAGTTCCGCCTGCAAAGCTTGCAATCGCTCTTGCTTCCGGGCAATCAGCAACAGTTCTGGCACTTCAGTTCGAGCATCTAGCCAACGACAGACAGCGCTGCCAATATCGCCTGTAGCTCCACAAACCGCCACAGTTGCTTTACTGAGATCGATGCCCAGCTCTTTCGACACTTCTTCCAATTGGCGACAGATAATGTAAGCCGTATGGGTATTGCCGGTAGTGAACCGCTCAAATTCCAGTTTGATATTGCGAACCTGCTTACTTTCATGCAGGTTGAATTCTTCAAAAATAATCGAGGAAAAGCCGCCCAGCGCACTAATGTTAATGCCATGTTTTTGAGCATGAGCCATTGCGTTGAGAACTTTCCGGACTGCTGTCTTACCTCTCCCACTGGCCAGCATTTCTGGTACAAAGCAAGATTCCACATACCGACCTTCGATTTTTTGCCCGGTAATGCTGGTGACAGTGATGTGATCGACGATTTGAGGCGGAGCGCTACACCAAAAATCTAGCCCTTGATCGGCATATTCTGGGTAGCCAAGCTCTCTAGCCACAGATTGAGCGTGTTGCAAATTAGTAAGGTGACCGATTAAACCAAACATGAATGGTTCTAACTACGCCTCTGGATAGGAAAGGAAGGTGGAAGGGAAAAAATAGTTAAATACTCTTAACAATAGTACAAAAAATTGCCGCTCTTCTGAGCGGCAGGTTGATTTACATTGATAAATGGCTGTTTTCTTGCCTTCTAGCGAGCGAAAAGCTCGGATCAGACGTTTACAAGCGCGGGTTTTTGTTCGGTTGAGGCTGGCGTAGCGATCGGATCGTAGCCGAGCTGTTGGGTAATCCGTTCTCTGGCTAAAAGGCGGTACTCCCAAAAATGCTCTCCAGCGGCACATAAGCCGAGATACATATTTAGGAATTGAGGCTTTTGGCGTAAAATCAGCCAAAGCTGTCGCCAAAATTGACCGCGAATTTCAGGTCGCCGAATGCCCTGATGCCAAATTAACTGGGCGACTAGCCGCAGTCCTTTGCCAGCGGGGAAGTACATATTTTGCGTTCTTCCTGGCGGTGGAACGATGTTGAGGCATTGATTAAAACAGCGTCTGAGATAGTTCTGGGGTTCGTACATTGTCCAGAAGCCTTCTACATACTCTCTGGCAATGTCTGCTAGAGGTCGGCTGGGCGTAAAATTCATCAAGGAATTCTGATCGCCAACTTCGGTGATGCCAACTCCTTCTAATAAACGCTGCTCTTTTTGGAGCCGAGTCCACAAAGCCGTATTCGGCAAGGCCTGCAAAATGCCGAGCATGGGTTGAGGAATACTGGTTTCTTCGACAAAGGCTTGAATGCGATCGCCAGCACCCGCGCGTTCGCCATCGAAGCCGAGAATAAATCCTGCATAAATTAGCATTCCGGCTTCGTTGATCTTGCGACACGCTTCTAAAAGCGGGTTGCGGGTATTTTGAAGCTTTCGAGTGACTTGCAGGCTGTCTTGATCTGGGGTTTCAATACCGAGAAAGACGGCGTAAAAACCGGCTTTTTTCATCAACTGTAGTAATTCATCATCCTCTGCTAAATTAACAGAGGCTTCGGTCATGAAGGTGAAGGGATAGTTGTGTTCCTGCATCCAAGGAATCAATTCTCTTAGCAAGCGCTTGACGTTGCGCTGATTGCCAATAAAATTGTCATCGACGATGAATAGGGAACCCCGCCAGCCTAAGTCATAGAGGCTTTGCAACTCTGCCAACACTTGAGCCGGTTCTTTGGTACGCGGTTTGCGACCGTAGAGGCTGATAATGTCGCAGAATTCGCAGTTAAACGGGCAACCGCGAGAAAACTGAATTGCCATCATCAAGTAGGCATCTCGCTTCAGTAAATCAAAGCGAGGAAGGGGACTTAGGGTGACATCCGGCTTTTCGATGGAGCGAAAAACACCTTTTTCTTGACCCTGAGCGATCGCTTGCAGGAAGTCCGGTACTGTTAATTCTCCTTCATCCAAAATTAGATAATGTGCTCCAGAGGCGAGAGCGTCTTCAGGAACGGACGTTGGATAAGGCCCTCCAACTGCCACTTTTTTTCCTAACTCGACAGCCTTTTTGATCAGGAAGTGAAAATCTTCTCGTTGTGCCAGCATTGCCGATAGAACAACGATGTCGCACCACTCCCAATCGGCCTCCGTCTCAGTCTTCACATTGCGGTCATAAAACTTAATTTCCCAATCTTTTGGCAACAGTGCTGCAACTGTAATAATTCCCAAGGGAGGAATGACCGCTTTGAGTCCAGCGATTTCCATAAAACGGTCATATGACCAGAAAGACTGGGGAAAAGTGGGGGAGAGTAAAAGCGCCTTCATTGACTCCGTCCTCAAATAGATGACTTGGTTTCAGGCAATTCCCCACTCTTACTCTGCACTACCTGACTTGACATCCCCCACAAGTTATACTAGGCAACTATGCAGCGGCAAGCCCGTAGGCTGACATCCGCATGATATCGCGGGTAGTAAAGCCAATATTGCTCAGCGCTTCGCCGTATTGAATCATGAAGTCTTCAACTAAAGATTCTTTGTCCATTCCCAGAATACTGGCATCCTTTTCGACTTCGTTGAGCATCCGCCAGACGATGGGAAGGTTCTGACGATTAGCTGCTTCAAATTCTGCTTTGGATTCCTCGAAATGGTTTTTCAGCCAAACTTCGCCGTAGTTGAGATGGCTGTATTCATCTTTAACAACACCCTCAGTAATTTTACGGGCGAAGTCATCAGCAACGGGGATATAGATGTTGTAAGCAGCGATCGCAAAGCATTCGATAATTAATGCTTGAATCAGCAAACAGGTCACAATCCCGCCTTCTGCTGCCGCATCTTGGAAATTTTGGTGCAGTCCGGAGAAGAACTTGCGAGCAAATTCTAAATCTGGCGTCACTTCGAGATTCCGCCCGCAGGCTTCAAATCCTTTCTTGTGACGACTCTCCATTTTGGATAAACGGATTAACTGCTCCTTATCTTCTGGTAGCAATTCTGCTAACTTGATGTAATTTTCATGAGCCTCTTGTTCGCCTTCAATCACAATCGCATTGATGCGGCTGTAAGCGTCCTTGTAGGTTTCACTGTGGAAGTCAATTTCTAGGCTGGTTTCAAGCGACGGCATAAATCTCCTGTCTGCTCCTCACGAATAGATCGATCCTAGACCGACCTAAATTTCTGTGGAATAGTAACGTAACTTAATCTAATAATTGTACTGTACCTATCCTGGAGCCAAACGGGATCAGTCAATTTAAGTAAGTATTCATGCCTAAGAAAAATCCACAGGGTCGATTGTCAGTCACTCAGCTTTCCCATCTGGCGAACCCGCTATTGCTGTTGCTAGGCGCTTGTGTCGTGCTATTACCGCTTGGGATTGTCTTCGTCACCTCTTTTGACAAAGTGGGTGCGACACCTGGAGGAAGCTTCTTTTCATCTCACCCCAGCTTTGCCAACTACCGCGAAGCTTGGAGGCGCGGCAACTTTTTATTAGCGTTTGCCAATTCAACTCTAGTGGCGCTAGCTGTAACGGGGTTTCAGACGATTACCGCTGCACTCGCCGGTTATGCGTTGGCGCGGCTGAAGTTTGAGGGGCGTCAGGCAATTCTGCTGATTGTTTTGGCTACGCTGGTAATTCCCTTTCAACTGTTGGTAATTCCAATTTTTTTGGTTTTAAAGTGGGGACACTTGATCAACACTTACTGGGCGCTGATTTTACCTACGGCGGCGAATGGATTTGGGATTTTTCTGTTGCGGCAGTATTTTCAAACGATTCCGGTGGAGTTGGAGGAAGCGGCGGCGTTGGATGGGGCAAACCGCCTGCAAATTCTGTGGCGGGTGATGCTACCGTTGTCGCGTCCGGCATTAGTAACGCTGTTTCTATTCACCTTTATTGGGGAATGGAACGATTTATTTAAACCGTTGATCTTTACAACGCGACCAGAATTGAGGACAGTGCAGCTAGCGTTGGCAGAGTTTCAGGAGCAATTTACGAATAATTGGCCTTTGCTGATGGCGGCTGTCGCGATCTCTACCGTACCTGTCGTGTTACTGTTTCTCGTCGGACAGCGTCAGTTCATTCGGGGGATTGCGGCGACGGGGATTAAGAATTAATCTGACGCTTGCAGGGGATGTCTTCTATATCCCTACAAGATACTGTGCATATATCCTGTCAATCTTGTTACAGTTTGTCACAATCAGGAGTATGCAGAAACTCGGTATATTTTTAATTGTTTTCTCTTTCCTGCCTTGGGTGGCAATCCTCTTAGTGGTGCCCTTGCTACCGCTAGCGATCGCCCAAAAAGCCATATTGGTTCCGATTCTTGCGGTTGTGGGAGAAATTGCCTTTTGGGTAGGTTTGGTGCTAGTCGGAAAAGAAGCCGCAACCAAATATCGGGCTTACTTGAATCCGGGCGCAATTTGGAGGAAGGTTAAAAAATTGATCCGCCCCAAGAAGAGATCGAATTGACCTATCTTGGGATATCTCTGGAGAACCGCGATTAATCGCCTCTGAAGAGAGCGTTTTAGGCGTTATCTGCGATGACTTTGAGGCGAATCGTGCGATCGCCTTCATCATCCAAACTCACTTCTACAACTTCACCCGCAAGGCGTTCCAAACAAGAAAGGAGCGATCGCAAATGAGGGCTACTTGCGCCAGTGTCTACATACAGCCTATCAGTCAGACTGCCCAGCCGCTTCCAGGTCATGTAAAATTTGGCAATCGTCTGTTCTAGCTGCGCCGCCTGCTTCACCATATCGGCGGCGGTATTTAAACAACCCAGACGCAAAGCTTCCTCTAATGCCATTTCCACGTCAATAGAGGTGCGCTCAATTGCCTGGACTTGGGCGGCGGCGTCTAGGTATTTAGATAAATTCCGGGCATCTGATGTTACCTGTTTAACCGTATCGACATCGGGGTTCCCGGCGACTTCCTCTTTCAGGGCGCTGATGTGAGATTCAGGTAATTTCTCCATTTCCCGCACCAGAGGAGACAGAAATCGGGGGGGAAGAGAACCCGCAGCGGCCTTTTCCTTGACTTCATCTGGTAGCAATTCTGAATTCATCGCTGTCCATTCGTCGGAGAGTTGTCGCACTTCGCGCCTGGTAATGCGATCGCCTTTATTCGCCGCATCTGTCACCAGTTGTTGGATTTCTGGAGAAGCCTTAGAGGTTTCGATGAAGGCACGTTTGCTGAAACTACGAATCGCATCCGGGTCAAGATGTCCCTCTTCTAAGAGGGTATCAGCACTATTTGCCAGTTGAATTAAGGAATATGCCTGACTTTTGCTGATTTCTCGTTCTTTGAGCCAATTGAGAAATCCCGTACCGCGTCCGTCACCGCCTTGTTTCTCTCTATCGCGCACCACCCGTAAAATCCGCCCCCGCCAGATTTCTGTCTGCAAGTCGAAGCGATCGCACACCAGCCAAGCCTTCTCTACCAGTTGCTGAAACTCAAACTCTGGAATCTGCTCATCCTCTGGATCGGGCAGATCGAAATTTAGATCGACTGGGTTCTGAAGGGCAGCAGCAAGTTCGCTGGGAGATTCGGGTGATTGCACCATTAGTAGCGCTCTATGGGGGTCGATCGCCTTATTATGACACAACCCGTAGCCGCAGACTCTCTAACACAAAAGCGCGATCGCTGCAACGTTAAAATATAAGCCAAATCTTACAGAGGTAAATATGTCAACTATCACCGACATCGGGACATTAATTGTGCGTACTCCAGAAACCTGCGGAGGGCGTCCGCGAATTGCAGGGAAGAGAATTTCTGTTCAGCAAATGGCAGTTTTGTACAAATAGGGTATGAGTCCAGAGGAGATTGCTGAGGAGTTTGAGTTTTTGACGTTAGCACAAATATATGCAGCTTTGGCACATTATCACGCCAACAAAGATGAAATAGAGGCGGATCTAGCAGAGGAAAAAGTCGAGTATGAACGTTTAGAAGCAGAATATATCGCGGGTAAGTTGAAGTGAGTCAGATTCATTTATAGCTTGATGAAGATATGATTAGGCGAGCTTTGATACAGGCTTTACGAAACGCTGATATAGACGTAGTGAAAGCTTCAGAAGGTAATAATCTTAGTTGTACAGATGAGCATTCTTCAGGCAGATATGCTATGCCTGTATTAAAATTTATCCCATTTCTCTGTAACTGAACGTGGCTCAAGACTACCGCCGTGCCAATCTCAAAGGCAAATCTTTCAAAGGGCAAGATTTAACAGGTGCAGACTTCTCGCACGCGGATATCCGAGGGGCAAACTTCACTGGTGCCATCCTGAAAGGAGCAAACTTCAGCCATGCCAAAGCGGGATTGCAACGACGTTGGGCAATTTTTCTCGTAATCATCTCATTAATTTTGTCAGCACTATCAGGATTTACCTCGGTATTAACTAGCTTATTTACAGCATATTTTTTTGCTCCTTCTACTATCAAACAAATCACTATTATTCCTGGTGTGGTCTTCTTAATAGTGCTAGCAGTCTTCTTTATCGTTACTATCCGTCAAGGTCAAGGTCTATCGGCAGGGGCAGGAGCAGTGGCAGGGGCAGGGGCAGCGGTAGTGGCAGCGGCAGTAGCAGTGGCAGCGGCAGCGGCAGGGGCAGCGGTAGTGGCAGGGGCAGTGGCAGCGGCAGTAGCAGCGGCAGTAGCAGTGGCAGGGGCAGCGGCAGGGGCAGCGGCAGGGGCAAGGGCAGCGGTAGTGGCAGGGGCAGTGGCAGCGGCAGGGGCAGTAGCAGTGGCAGTGGCAGCGGCAGGGGCAGCGGCAGCGGCAGCGGCAGCGGCAGTGGCAGGATTGGGTATCTATATGGCTTGGCGTGCCTTAGCTGGGGATGGAAAATATGCCTTTGTTTACACCTTTGCTGTTGCCTTTGCTGCTACAGGTGGCACGAACTTTCGGGGTGCTGATTTAACTGATGCTGATTTCACGCAAGCAACACTCAAAAGTACAAATTTTCGAGGTGCTATTCTCACGCGCACTTGTTGGCATCAAGCCAAAAAACTTGACCGTGCTAGAGTCGGTGATTCTATCCTGGCTAAGGCTGCTGTAAGAGATTTATTAGTCGGTAGCAATGGCTATAAGAAATCTTATGCGGGTGCAAATCTCAAAGGTGCTAACCTTACAGGAGTAAACCTCAACGAAGCTAATCTGAGGGAAGCGGATATCAGTGAAGCTACGTTAAAAGCAGCCAATTTAGAAGGGGCAAACTTGACGAAAGCTCAGTCAGTTGGTACTGATTTTACTAATGCTTCATTAACGGGCGCTTGCCTGGAAGCATGGAATATTGACTCGACAACAAAACTAGAGCAAGTTGATTGTCGATATGTTTACCTCCTAGAGCATCCTAATCCTCTCACAGGCGATAGAGAGCGCCGCCCACACGATCCAGATAAAATATTTGAACCCGGTGATTTTGAAAAGCTGTATAAAAAAATAATGAATACTGTGCAGATACTTCTGCGAAACGGTATTAATCCAGAAGCTTTTAATATAGCTTTTCAGAAATTAATGGAGGAAAACCGAGAAATTACCCCTGATTCTATTCAAACGATTGAAAAAAAGGGGAATGATGTTTTATTGACAATTCAAGTTCCTGAAGGAACCGACAAAGGCAAAGTTCAGCGTGATTTTGAAGAACCGTATTTAGCAAGACTAGAGGCGCAGAAGCAAGCGGCTCTGCTAGAAGCTGAGAAACGTTATAGTAAAGAAATTAAAGAAATTACTATGATATTAGCTAGTAATCCCAGTAATCTGAGTAATTTATTGTCTAATCTAACAATTATCGCAAGTGGAGAGAATACAACGATGACTGACAACAAGAACCAAGGTATTAACGCTACGGGTAGCTTTGTTAATACTGGTGAAATGAACAACATGACAGGCAATACCATCAATTTAGGTCAAATTAGCGGTGCTGTCAGCAATACAGTTAATCAGTTACCCGACTCACCTGAACCAGGTAAACCCAGTATTAAGGAATTATTGACTCAGTTGCAAACTGCTATTGAAGCAGATACTAACTTAAGCGAAGAAGATAAAGCTGAGGCATTAGAACAAGTTAAAGCCTTAGCGGAAGCTGGGAAAAATCCCAAAGAAGGAGCAATGCAAAAGGGTGCAAAAACGGCAATGAAGATTTTGAAAGGCACAGCCGCCAGTTTGCCAAGTGCTGCAACATTAGTTGAAGCTTGTAACAAATTGTTGCCCGCGATCGCTAGCTTATTAGCTTTGGCATAATCCAACCAGAGGGGCAACATATTTTGAGTGCAGGTCGCTTAGAGCAAAATTCCCTCAATGGCTGGCATTGCATCTGTGGCTAAGATTCTGGCGTTTATTTTGATTCTTCAACCGGAGGTGTAGGGGAAGCTTGAGAAATCACGGTAGCACCTCGATATTTTAATCCCGATGTCGGTTGAGACACCGGCATATTTTCTGTTTTGCGGACTTTACAAACCTGACCCCGGTATTTTCCTGTAACTTCAACCTCTGCTACTTCAACGGTTGAAGGGGTGGATTCGTAGTTAATCCCGCGATAGCTGAGTTGAGTCTTGTCGTCTTCCTGAAACTCAGATTGAGGCTCAATCTTAGGTTCGGATTGAGCCTCAAATTGAGCATCGACTACAGGCTGACATTGCTGCAAAAGTCGTCTCGCGCTTAGCAGTACGACCAATAGCAGCAATACCTGAATTTGCCAAGGCGCTACAACCAAACTTACAAATAAACCAACAAGAGAAATTGCGGCGGCGAGATAGGAAATTTCGTCAGCAGAATTTTGAAGTATATAGACAGCTAGCAGGGTAATCGCTAGCGGCATGATGAAAGACAAGGACATATTTATCACTTCTGAAGTTACCTCTGAAACTAGAGTGCGAAGTGTATTTAAAAATATAAGCGAATTATTACTAATCAGCCTACTACTGGTGGATTAATTTGGCTCATCCTTTTGGTTGAACAGTTGAATCCTAAATTGGTCGTATTTAAGAACTGGCTGAGGTTCCAAGCAGAGAAGAAACTATCATAACTGGCGGGAAAGCGATCGCAACCTAACAATACGGCGACACATCTCTCTCAACGCTTGCCTTTGGCGACGGCGCGGACTTTGTTTATATAAGCTAGTAGGTGCGGGATCTCCCTGCACCTAGTGGAGTTTGGAATTAAATGGACAACACTTAGGGTAACTTTACTGCTAAAAACGATACAAAGATTCTGAATTTAGAAAATCTGTATCGCGCATAAACTCAAGAATCTCGGACGCGATCGCATCTGCGTGACTTCCCGCCGCATCATGACCGCAGTTGGGAATAATCTTAAACTTAGAGCTGGGCATACAGGCATGAAGTTTTTTGCCATCAGCAACTGGGAACCATTGATCTTGATCGCCCCAGAGAATCAGAGTCGGACACGCGATCGCACTCAGGTTATCTTGTACGTTACGAATTAAATTCGGTTCATTCTTTACCAAACGCTGTATTTCTTGCGCCGCGTGTTGTAAATCCTCGGCAGTTTTTGTCAAAGCATTCGGAAATTCAACATACGGATAAGTAATCCAGTAAACTTCTTCGGGTGTGATTCGTGTCCAATCCACTACAACTTCCCGACGCCCGAAGGCTACAATTTGCCATAGTAGCGGTGCAAACAGTTGAGTCACGCGCAACTGATCCGCTATCTTAACTAAATCTAACGGCAAATCTGCTAATAACTGCATCCCCCAAAATGGCAATCGTTTGAGGAAGATCGGTACATTAATTACAACTAATCGATCGAACAAATCTGGATGCGCTTGGGCGGTGGCGAGGGTCACTAATGCCCCCAAAGATAGGGCTACCACAACAGCCGGTTCATCGCATAACGCTCGCACGATCTGCTCTAGTTCGAGCGATTGATGACCGAGTATTTCCGGGTGTGATGGCATCTCGGAAAAACCGTGTCCTTTCGCATCGAAACAGATAACGCGAAAATGTTGTGACAATGGCTCAATTGCGTAACGCCAATTGTAGCTCCAGCTCGCCATTCCATGCACTAAAAATAGCGGTTTACCTGTACCTTTTTCGCCATAAGCAATTTTTACAGGATTCCCGTTACCATCAGAAATGGTTATCGTTTGACGCCCGTTTGGAAATGTGGCTTCCCACCAGTCTTTCTTACTCATCTGTTGTACAATTCCCTTGAGAATCGAATTCAAGGGTTAGCCAATAAACTTTGCTTGCAAGGAATTAAAAATATCAGATTGGAAAGGAGAAACGAATTAAAGTTTTTAATTTTTAATTTTTATTTAGTTATCGTTTGCCACAGCAGATTCAGGATAAAAAGACTGAAAGCAGCAATGCAAATCACAAAGAGCATCAACCCACCCAACAGCAGAATGATAAACCACCAATCTGCCTTTTGACTCTGCCGAGGAGAAGCGAGATGAGCTTCTAGAAGCATCATGTTTTTAGCATTCGCTTTCCAGGTAGCGTCAAAGAAATCCCCCAACACCGGCACAGTGCCAACTAAAGTCTCAAAAATAATATTTAGCACCATCCGCACCAAAGCTTCTCGTGGTAGACCCAGCAGCGCTGCCTCCAGCACGATATAGCCTGACAAGGCACTTCCTAGTATATCTCCGCCTCCAGGGAGCAGTCCAAGTAGAGGATCGATGCCCACGCGGTAGGAAGTTCCCGGAATCGCGATCGCATTATCCAGAATATAAGTAAGCGATCGCAGGCGCTTAATTCTAGCTGACTTGGCGTCCGTCGATCTTATAGGAGGTTTGGGAGGAGGCTGAGACATCAGAATCGATAATGGGGGAGTGAGTAGCGGATAGGGAAAAAATCGTTACCACCTACTACTGACGGAAAAGGAACAAAGCTTCGTCTTGCTATTGGAATGTCTTGCTGTTGGCATCAGTGTTCAACACCTCAAACCCATCCCTTCTGGAGGTACGGAAGACATTTCTTGCTCCATATCCGTTAGCGTTGTCAGCGTTGAGCTAGGAGTTGCAACTTGTTCGATTTGAGTCAACAGGGTTTGCGCTTGTGTCTCTCCCTTATCAGCCAGTTGCTCTAGGTAGAGCTTGAGTTCGTCGGCAAGGGCACTGGGAAGGTACATGGCTACCACTCCGTCTTCCGGTGTGAGCTTCTTTTATGCATCATAGCTTCGTCGGGCACTAGAATTCAGCCCCGATTCTTGCAAGTTAACAACTTGCAAGTTAAATGTTTAAACTAACCTAAAATTTCTCCTCCTTTCAAGCTTTAATCTTCTATTCCCAAAGACGGTTGACATCTATCAGTGTGTTTGATAGCACCTATCTATAGGTTGAGATTGTTTAATAGACGACAGACAGCTTAGAAGAACTCGCTAGAATTAAGAACAGAGGAGGTTCAAAATTTCCCCTCTTTTCACTGTTTCATTTGATCGTGTTGAGTTTGCAATTATCTTTTTATGGAATTAAGTAGCCAGTCCTCTAACTCTTCTGACCAACCTCCTCCGCAAAGGTGGGCAGAGTTACTAGGAACTGCAATTGCTTTGTTGACTTTGACCTTACCTGTGTTTGCGATCGCGCACTACTCTCCAAGCGGCGCTCAAAGCTTGCAGCAGCAAACCAGCTATTCAATCCCGATACCCGAAGACTGACCTTCAAGATACAACAAATGGATATCGCGTAATCCTGGAATCTGGGTAAACAGAAGATTCTGTGTTGACCTTCTTCCCGTAGAATGCTCACAAGGGCTATCTGAAAGGATGAAGGATGAAGGAGGAATATTCTGATTCCTCCTTCAACAACGGGTGCGATTCGTAGCGGCTGTAAAGTAACTACGTTAAGCCTCTACAGCCTTCAAACTGACATCAGGGCACCCCCAATACTTTGTGTTGCTTGGAGAAACTGGAGAAACGTTTTGGATTTAACACGCATTCCTGCTCAACCCAAACCAGGTCTCATTAACGTTCTGGTTGAAATTACCGCTGGTAGCAAAAATAAGTACGAGTACGATAAGGACTTACAAGCCTTTGCCTTAGACCGGGTGCTTTATTCTTCGGTGCAGTACCCCTATGACTACGGCTTTGTACCCAACACCCTAGCAGATGATGGCGATCCCCTGGATGGCATGGTGTTAATGGAAGAGCCAACATTTCCAGGGTGTGTTATTCAAGCGCGACCTATCGGAATGTTAGAGATGATTGACGGGGGAGATCGGGACGAAAAAATTCTGTGCGTTCCCGACAAAGATCCGCGCTATGCCCAAGTCAAATCTCTCAAAGACCTTGCGCCACACCGACTAGACGAAATCGCAGAATTTTTCAAGACCTACAAGAATTTAGAGAAAAAGGTCACGGAAATTCTGGGTTGGCAAGATGTCGATAAAGTGATGCCACTGGTGGAACAATGTATTGAAGCTGGCAGCAAAGGGTAGGTCTACGAGCGCTAGGTGAGCGAACTAGGAAAAAATTGAGGGATGAAGTGGTTTGAGAACGTTAGAATCAGCTTTAGCTGAGAAAACTTTTCATGCGCCGAACCCTAGTGCTGATAGATACAACATGAGGAAAGTGCAGGCATAGCAGGAGAAGCAATCAGCGCCTTGCACTTTCTCAATGGTGTTAATTACCTTTCTTGTATGCAGCGATCGCTTCTTCTATCAAAAATTCATAGTTGCACGCTTACTAGGGCAAATCTTGACTATGTAGGGAGTATCAGTATTGATAGAACCCTGTTGGATGCCGCAGGTATACTACCTTATGAACAGGTACAAGTCGTTAATGTCTCGAATGGAGAGCGCTTGATTACTTATGCAATCGCGGCACCGGCAAATTCAGGGGCAGTCGAACTCAATGGTGCGGCGGCTCGTTTGGGCATGAAGGGCGATCGCTTAATCATCATGACCTACGGGCAATTTAGCCCAGAAGAACTGAAAACTTATCAACCTAAAGTTGTCCTCGTAGACGGACAAAATCGGTTAATAGAAGTCCGCCGCTACGACGATCTGCTAAGCGTGCAGCTAACTTCTTGAGCGAATATATGTCTTCAAAAGAACCAGCGGCACCAAATCCTCAAATCTCCAATCCCACAGCAAGTCAGTCAACCCAAGCTGACGCAGAGTTTGTGGTGCAGTTTTGGGGTGTGCGGGGCAAAATTGCCGCCGCTGGCAAGGAGACGCTTCGCTACGGCGGCAATACTCCCTGTGTGGAAATGCGGGTAGGCTCCAAACGATTAATTTTTGATGGCGGCACCGGCTTGCGGTTACTGGGTAATCAATTACTGCGTCAAATGCCGGTGGAAGCTTACGTATTCTTTACCGACTCCCAAAGCGATCGCATTCAAGGCGTTCCTTTTTTCGTTCCTGCCTTTATTAAGGGCAATTGTTTTCATATTTATGGGGCAGCAGGATCTGATGGAGCATCGATTCAACAAAGTCTCAGCGACCAGATGACGCCTCCGAATTTTCCAGTCCCTATACAGGTGATGCAATCAGAACTACAGTTCTACGATCTAACTCCCGGCGAGACGCTCGCGGTAGACGATATCACGATTGAAACCTGTTTAACCAACAATTCCCTGCGGACAATAGGCTACCGAGTTACCTGGCAGGGACGCACGGCTGTTTACGCTACGGGTGCAGACAACGATCCGAATGCCCTTGATGAAAATCTGCTGCACTTAGCCCGTGAAGCCGATTTACTCATTTGCAATGCGACTTCCCCGGAACTAGACCAAGGTTTGGGGGCAAACGGTGAGTCTTCTCATGCAGGTGACTTTGCGATTCAACCCTGCGAAAATCCCTTCTGGCAAACCTGCGTTAAAGCCGCTGATGCGGCTAACGTCAAAAAATTGGTGATGTTTAGCTACGAACCAGACTACAGCGATGACTTTCTCGACCAAGTAGAAGGACAAATCCAGTCGGCGTTTCCGAATGGATTACTCGCCCGTGAAGGAATGATTTTAGCCGTTGAGTAATCGGTCATGAGAGTGTAGAGTTTTGAGCCACAAAAAAGTTCTTAAATTCAAAATTCAAAACTTTTTTCTGGGAATCAGAGTTTTGATCCCTCTTTTGTTACTTTAGGAAAAGAGGGATGAGTGACAAAAGAGTTCTTAAATTCAAAACTCAAAACTCAAAACTTTTTCCTAATCCTCCTCCTACCGACTACTGAAGACTGAAGAACTTAAAGAAGAAATCACCCGACTAATCTCCTGTAGTTTCTGGGCAACTTGACCGCTACCCAATAAAGTTTCTGCCTGAGTCAAACCGGATGATAAATCTGGGGCGAGACCGCAGTGCCATAGGTAAAAACCACCGTTCCAGATAGCTGCTTGCATAAGTTCGCTCTTGTTACCTTGCAGCACGGCTTGCATTTCTTGTACCAATTCAGTTGCGGAGTCTAGGGCAACTTCCTTTCCCTCAAAGCCGTAGTCACGGGGATGAAGCAGGAGGCGTTGCGGAGACGAACCGGGTTGCCAAGTTCCAATAATCGCCGTGCGATCGCGTGGTAAATCGCAGCTCCCTTCTAATCCCTTCACCGCTGTGAAATACTGGGGTTTGCCTCGCAATGCCGAAGAGTCTTGAAACATCCCTTCCGTGGGAGGATGGACAAACCCTGCCACAACGTGAACTTCCCCTGCATAGGGACACCACATTAACTCCATCGTTGCAAAGGGGGGACGTTTGCCAATTTGGTCGCGGTAGGGAACCAGTCCTGCCGCTTGGGGGAAATGCTTGGGCAAATAAACAAATCCGAGTTGGGTTGCCTCAAACACCTGCTGGACGACAGGGAGGGATAACTCAGCCCAATTGACACCCAACGCCTGCCAAATCTCAATCAGTGGCAAGCCTTCCTTGGTAGGCATCCGGTCGCCCCCGTGCATCACCACCGCCTGTCCAGCGGTTGCCAAGATTAAAGCTGTCAGTGGCGTTATGGGTGCCGTGCGCGATCGCCCATCGTAGGGCGTCCCCAGAACGATAACCGGGCGTTCTGAGCCGATGGGTTGCAGTTTTGGCCCTAGTGCGTCGTAGGCGTCTAGCATCCCTGCCAATTCTTCGCCGGTGGGACGCTTAATCCGATGGGCGATCATAAATGCTCCAATCTGCGCTGGTGTTGCTTCCTGTAGGAGCATCATCCGTGTCGCTTCCTCAGCTTCGGAGCGACTTATATTTTCGCCCGTATGGACGCCACTACCCACTTTTCGCAGAATTTCCCTGAACTCATTACTCATAGTATTTTGTCGTAGTCAATCGTTATCAGTTTTTGCGAATGGCTAATTCCCAAAAGATTTTTTGCAATAGCCATTAACCATTAGTTAACAGGTATAGAAGCATCCGAACAGATTATTGTGTTGCCAATCGCTCCTGCAAATTGCATCGGGACTAACTCGCGTACCATCTGGCAAAAGTGCTGAATGGGGGGAATCAGCAAGCGATCGCGCGTTGTTACCATCACGACCTGACGAGACAAGCTGGGATCTGCCAGCGAGTCGGCTAAGTTTGGCGTCCCTGGCGCGGGTGTGGAATCAATGACTCGAATCGCCAGCGTTGCATCCTGGCGCGCATCTACCAAAGCTGACTGGGGCAAAAGGGCAATCAATTCTCCTTGCCGCACGACACCGCGAAAGGCATCAAGCGTATTTAACTCCATCACCGCCTGAAGATTAGCGCCTTGCCGCAAAAATCGCTCTTGTACCAAGCGTTGCATCCCGTACCCATCCTTAAATACCACTTGCGGGTAGTGAACGAGTTCTGACCAGGGCACCTGTTGGTACTTAGTCAGAGGATGATTTGCCGCCATCAAGATTTCGATGCGTTCATTGTATAAGACATCGACCACCATATCCGGGCTAGCCGTTAAAAAGCGGTTATTCATCACGATCGCGACATCAACCATTCCGTCTCGCAAGACTTTGAGAGCGCGATCGCTTCCAAGCGAAGTTACCCGCAGCTGCACCGCCGGGTAATCTCGGCAAAACTGCTGCAACACGGACGGCAAGTATTGGGCGCAAACCGAGTGAATTGCCGCTACACAGAGTTCGGGTTGCTTTCCTGCCAACAAGTCCGCTAATTCTTGCGTGGCTTGTTGCCACTCTTGACAAATTTTGCGGGCGCGGGGCAAAAAGCGTTCGCCTCCGACTGTTAGCTTTGCCTGAGCCGTGCGATGAAACAGGGAAATACCGAGATCCGTTTCCAGAGACTGGATTTGCCTGCTAATAGTGGACTGAGTGAACCCACACTTTCGCGCCGCTTGCTGAAAACTGCCGGTTTCAGCAACTGCTAGAAAGGCTTGCAACTGCTCTAGTCGCATGATATGTAGCCTAAATTACATTTAAAGCCGATGAAATGAATTTAGCGGATTTGCTTAACTGTTTTGGTAGGGCTTGATACAGCAGCTTAGTCAGGGTGGCACAAGCGGGTCTTACCATAGCATGAACGGGAAAACCCTTGGAAATAAATACGATATACGCCAATCGTATACTCAGCGAAGCGATCGCCTACGGCATCGCATCAAAATGAGTGATGAAAAAGATACCCCTTAGCAGTCTCTGATGAATCAGCATGAAGAAACAAACCTCGCTCCTAGTCGCCAGCCGAAACCACCACAACTTGCAACTGATCGCACAACTCTTGATTCAGGAAGGATATCCAATCCTCACCGCTGACAGCTTGGAGGAGTTTGAGCAAGCTTTGAGACATTCTGCACAAATCAGTCTCGCTATCGTAGATATCTCTAGTCTAGAAAGTCGGATTTGCGAATGGCTGCGGCACGAGGCAATCCCCATTCTGATGCTTTCTAACCAGTCTGGCTCAACGGACTGGCAGTTTACACTGATCGCTGGCGCTGCCGATCATCGGATCAAACCCATCGGTAAAACAGAACTACTGACGCGAGTTAGTTCGATTTTGAAACACAGAGCTAAATTTGAGCTTGAGAAAGCCCGCGACAACCGGCTATTAAAAGCGGCACCCGATTTACAGAAGTCTAACCCAAAGGTAGATGACCTAGTTTTTAGAGACGCGCTGACAGGAATTGCGAATCGCCATCATTTTGAAGAAATTTTAGAACGGGAATGGAGACGTGCAGCAAGAGAGGCAAGGTTTCTGTCGTTGATTATGATTAATCTTGATTTTTTTAAAGATTTTAAGGATACCTACGGACTTCAGCGAGGCGATTATTGTCTGAGAGAAGTTGCAAAAGCTTTAAGTGCTGCTGTGAAAAGATGTGGAGACGTTGTCGCCCGATATGGGGGTGAAGAATTTGTGACACTTCTCCCCGATACCAATCGCTCTGGGGCGATTGTCGTGGCAGAGGCAATGCGTTTAAATGTGGCAGATGTAAACATTTCCTACGTGAATTCTCCGATTGGCGACCGAGTAACTATCAGTTTAGGGGTTGCCACGTTAATTCCTGAGAGAAATTCCACCCCACAAGCCTTGATTGCTGAGGCGCAAAAGATGCTATCTGTAGCAAAAGAGGAAGGAAGCGATCGCTTCAAAATTTATCCGATTTCAGGCTAACCTCAAGATCCAAATAACTGAATATTGAGCCATTGTGAGCCATATCACGGCACTTATGACTGAATTACGATAGCACTAGAGAGAACCCAAAACAAAGGGGGAAATTTGAAGGAGCGACCGTTTATTTTGGCGGCAGAGCGAAACCCGTGCTACCTGGAACTTGTGGCTCAATTCCTCGGCAAAGAAGGGGATTGTGTCAAAAGTGCTAACCTTTTAGAGGCACTCGATCTAGCCCTATGCCAGTCAAAAGCAATCGGTTTGGCGCTGGTGGACATAGACGGTTTTTACCGGCGTGTTTGGAAATGCTGCGAACGAATTCGGGATCGGCAAATACCCTTTCTACTACTCTTGCCTAAGCAAAGTGTCGCGATTGAGCAGCAAAACCTAGCTCACGGAATGCAAAGTACATTAGTTAAACCGCTAGTCGTCAAAAAGTTCCTAGTGATCGTTCGCAGTCTACTAAGAGATTAAGTATGAGCCGGATTTTGTTGCTTGTAGAGCAAAAAGAAAACCGCCGCCTGCTCTCAGAGTGGCTTGCTGGGCATCACGAAGTATTGCTACCTGACGAAAAAGAGACGGGGAGCCGAGGAGCTAAGGAGCAGGAGAACAACAGAGAAATTTTACTCAATCCTCAGTCTTGTAGAAATGGGATAAATTGGCGTCTTCTCAGTTCTCAGCCGGAACGGGGTTTCCCTACCCTGGCTGCGCTGCTCAGCACTCAGCACGGGCAGGGTACTGTTCTACCCTTACCGCTTAGCCCTCAGTCTTTAATCCTGAACACAGCTTTTGACCTATGCGTCTTAGATAGCGTGGCCCTAAAGCAGTTTTGGGAAGAGGTACAAGCGAGAAAAGCCGCTGAATTACCAGTTTTTCTGCCATTTCTGTTGATCGTTCCTCGTCAGGATGTGGGGTTGATGACTCGACACCCGTGGAAGAGTGTTGATGAGTTAGTCACCATCCCCATCGAGAAGATGGAGTTGCAGAAGCGGGTGGAGATGTTGTTGCGGACGCGACAACTCTCGTGGGATCTCAAACAGCGCAATGCTGAGTTAAAGGAGACAAATGAGCGATCGCAACAGGAAATTGTCAAGCATCAGCAAGCAGAAGCCCAACTCCGACAAAGCGAAGAAAAATTCCGGCAATTTCTAGAAGCAGCACCAGACGCGATCGCGATTGTTGGCGCAAGCGATCGCATCGTTCTCGTTAACACTCAAATTGAGAAAATGTTTGGCTATGAGCGCGATGAATTGCTGGGCAATACTCTGGAGATGTTGCTACCCGATTACATCCGGCGCGTACACGATCGAGAACGCACCGATTCCTGTTGTGAACCTCAAGTCCCACCGATGGGAGTGGGGTTTGAGCTATTTGCCCGACGCAAGGATGGTACTGAGTTCCCCGTAGATGTCAGCCTCAGCCACATCGAAACCCCGCAAGGATTTCTCGTTACTAGCATTATTCGCAACATCACCGTTCGCAAGCAAGCAGAAGAAGAAATTCACAAAGCGTTGGAACAAGAGCGACAATTGGGCGAATTGAAATCTCGCTTTGTGTCAATGGTTTCCCACGAGTTCCGCAATCCGCTGACCTCAATTTCTCTTTCTGCCCATATGTTAGAACATTGCTCTAATGAATGGTCTCAGGAGAAAAAAAGCAAATATTTGCTGCGGATTAAAGACATCGTGAGAAATATGACCGATTTGTTAGAAGATGTGCTTTTAATCGGCAGAGCAGATGCCGGGAAATCAGAATTTAATCCAGTCCCCCTCGATCTAACAGAATTCTGCCGTAATTTGGTAGAAGAAATCCAACTGAGTGCTAGCAATCAGCACGAGATAAATTTTGTCAGTAATCAAACGCAATTCAAACTTGAAAATTTAAATACTGATAATTACTCTCTTCAAGGTTCTAATCTGGAATGTTTAACCGTCACTGAAAACGAATTTGAGACAATCGTTTCTATGGATGAAAAACTGCTGCGACAAATCTTGAATAATTTGTTATCAAATGCAATTAAATATTCCCCCCAAGGCGGCATTGTTCATTTTGGCTTGACTTGCCAGAACGGAGAGGCAACTTTCCAAATTAGAGATGAAGGAATTGGCATTCCTCCAGCAGATTTAGCGCGGCTCTTTGAAACATTTCATCGAGCCAAAAATGTTGGCAAAATTCCTGGAACTGGCTTAGGGCTGGCAATTGTCAAAAGATGCGTAGAAATACACGGAGGCAAGATAGCGGTGGATAGCCAAGTTGGGTTAGGAACGACTTTTACCGTAACGCTTCCGTGTTAATAGTTAATAGCGAGTGGCTATTAACTATTCACTGTCCATTCTTTCAAAGCGATCGCGATTCCTTGTTTTAATTCTGGGGTGAGATTTTCGGTGGTAGCGAGTTGCTGTAATTGCTGGTAAGCAATGGGAAATTTTTTGAGAGCAGCGATCGCGTGCAGTTTTACCCCTGCATCGGGATCTGCTAACAGTTCAATTAACTGGTTGATCGCAATGGCATCTCCTAACTGTCCCCATGCCATTGCCACCGCTTGTTTAACCTTGGAATTTTGAGCAGTTAAGCTTTCTGATTCAAGTGCTGTCAGCAGGATTTTAGCAGCTGTTGGGACTAATTTTGGAGAATCCACTCGCCCCAAAACGGTGACAATTTCCTGCCATAGCACCGGAGACTCAACAGAAAGGGCTTGTTGCAAATACTCCAAGGCGGCTGCTGTTTGGGGGAGCGATCGCACGATGTCTACTTGCAAGCTAAGCGGTGTATTCGGGGATGAGAGTACCTGAAACAAGGCAGCGGCGGCTTCATCTGTTCCCAGTCGTCCTAATGCGATCGCACTATGCTGACAAACTTCCAAATTAAAGTCAAATAGCAGGGGTTGTAGCTGAGTTACTAGATTCAATTGTTCTAGCAAATCAGAGCGCATCCCCAAGCCAATTACCGCTTCTTTTCTCACTTGTGCGGCTGGATCTTGCAAGGCATCCATCAATACTGGTGGAATCCGGCTGTCGTGAAAGCTACCCAGTGCTTCAATCGCAGCGGCTCGAATCGCAGATTGGGGATCTTGAACCACGTTCAGGAGAGGCGCAATCGTTTCGGAACGGCGGATCTGAGCAAGCGATCGCACGGCTAACAGTCGTGTCTCTGACTCTGCTAATAGTTCGGTCAAAGCCTCCACAGCCGGAGAGCCGATATGCGCTAAAGCAGCCGCTGCTGCCACTGTAAGTTCTTCATCCTCAGATGTTCTCAGCAGCTCTACTAAGGCGGTGATGACGGCAGGATTGTCAAATTCTCCCAGAATGCGACCAGCAAACCAGCGCTCCTCCAAGTCGGCGTCTTCATCTTTCAGAATGGAAATCAAAGGAGCGATCGCGCCTTCCCCTAATTTGGGTAACACCTTCGCCACTTCCCACCGTTCTTGAAAATCCCCTGCGTCAAGTACATCTAAAGCCAGGTTCAATAATTGCTCTAAGTAAAGCGAGTTAGAATCCTCTCCTGTTGACGACTCCCCTTGCCTTACCTCTGCTTTGTTAAGTGGTAGTTGCTGCAAGCATTGGTTTAATAATGACCAGTTTTTTTGCTGTGCCGCAATAGTAGCCTGCTCTAAAACACTTAATAACATCATTTAAATCACTTTTACTCAATTTTTATCCGACACGCTTGACCCACACTAGCTAGCCTTGTTTCCTGAACCTGGATACCTTTAAGCTTCACAAGCTAGTTTACCTAGAGTTTAGGTCAGATACCAGATTTGCCGATAAATCCCTATAGAGGCTGTGTTTGCTTTATTTTGACTAATAGAAATTTTTCTCAATCTACTCCTACCCTGGCTTCAAATGCGAATCAAGCATTAATTTAATGCATTAATTTCATTTCTGAATAATTCTATAATTAAAAACATAAATTCAGCCTTTCTCCTCCCTAACTAATTTTTCAAATCAATATTTGCTAACCACACAGGCTTTTTGAAGGTAGATACTTTTATGAAATTGTTGCCACTCTCTACAATCAATATGGCAATCGATATCTTCCTGGCACGCAGCCTCAAAGTCGGCAATTGAACATTTTGGGTAGGAAAAACTGATGCTAGTAACGATGGAACTGCGCTGGTTTTATCACGGCATAATCCCCACACAGATTGAACATTGGTTTAATCAAGAGAGCCTCAGTGGACAGATGGAATCGCCAGAAAATAGAGAAGACTGGTATTTATACTTACCTAACTGTGATTACCTGGGTATCAAACTGCGGCAAGGAAAGCTGGAAATCAAGTGGCGTCAAGCCGAATTAAAAGTGCTGCGTTTTGGGGATTTGGTGCAGGGGAAAGCAGAGAAATGGGCGAAGTGGACGTGTGAAGATCCCACCTCAAAATGCTTTATTCCCGCAGAGGTGGCGGGAAAAGAGTCGTGGATGAGTGTGAAGAAGATGCGATCGCAGCGTGTATACCAAGACTGTGCTGTTGAACTCACTCAACTAAAGATTAAGGGCAAGGATTGGTGGAGTCTGGCTTTTGAAGCTACGGGCGAAGATGACAAGTTGATGGATAATCTTCAAACAGTAGCCAGCCAAGTATTTCAAACTTACCCAGGTGCAAAGTTACAAGGGAAGGATTCTTTTGCTTATCCTAGTTGGCTATCTGTAGTTGGGGAGTCACGCTAGGCACTGACCCAATCTATAATCTTTGTTCACTCAACAGTATTAACCGTGGAATCGTAACGCGACGATTGGCAGTAAGCTATTTTACGGCGTTCGTGGCGATTCAACATGGCAACTATTAACGATAACTACCTCAAACTCAAAGCAGGCTACCTGTTTCCCGAAATTGCTCGCAGGGTGAATTCCTTTGCAGAGGCTAATCCCGGCGCAAAGATTATACGCCTGGGGATTGGCGATGTCACCGAACCCCTACCAGAAGCCTGTCGCACGGCGATGATTAAAGCCGTTGAAGATATGGGCGATCGCGGTTCCTTCAAAGGCTATGGCCCAGAACAGGGTTATGCTTGGTTGCGGGAGAAAATTGCCTCACATGACTTCCAAGCGCGGGGATGCGAGGTTGATGCTTCCGAAATCTTCATCTCTGACGGTTCTAAGTGCGACACGGGTAACATTCTCGATATCTTTGGCGACAATAACGCGATCGCTGTCACCGATCCGGTTTATCCCGTGTATGTAGACACCAACGTGATGGCGGGACACACTGGCGCTGCTAACGATAAAGGCGAGTTTGGCGGCTTGGTGTATATACCCATCACCGCAGAGAACAACTTCACCGCCGAGATTCCCTCGCAGAAAGTTGACTTAATTTATCTCTGCTTCCCCAATAATCCTACGGGAGCAACCGCCACGAAGGAACACCTGAAAGCATGGGTAGACTATGCGAAAGCTCATGGCTCGATCATTTTCTTCGATGCGGCTTACGAAGCATTTATAACCGATCCAGAGCTTCCCCATTCAATTTACGAAATTGAAGGTGCAAGAGATTGTGCGATCGAGTTTCGCTCGTTTTCCAAAAATGCAGGCTTTACCGGAACCCGCTGTGCGTTGACGGTTGTGCCGAAAACCCTTAAAGCCAAAGCCGCCGATGGTTCCGATGTGGAACTGTGGAAGCTGTGGAACCGCCGCCAGTCTACCAAGTTTAATGGCGTGTCCTACATCGTGCAACGCGGAGCAGAGGCGGTTTACTCCGAGGAAGGACAAGCGCAAACTAAGGCTCTAGTTAGCTTCTACATGGAAAACGCCAAAATTATCCGCGAACAACTGACAGCAGCCGGATTAGCGGTTTATGGTGGCGTAAATGCGCCTTACGTTTGGGTGAAAACGCCCAATGGTTTATCGAGTTGGGATTTCTTCGATAAGTTGCTGCAAACCTGCAATGTTGTCGGTACTCCTGGTTCTGGTTTCGGTGCTGCGGGTGAAGGTTACTTCCGCATTTCGGCATTTAATAGCCGAGAAAATGTCAATGAGGCAATGAAGCGGATTACCGAGAAGTTTAAAGTGTAGGCAAGAGAAGCCGCGCTTGTGGGGCATAAGTTACGCGATCGCTTTTGAGCATCAATTCTCGCTGCCTTGGTTAAACTCAATCTATAAGTCTCAAAGGTTGCGGTGGGCAATACCTATCGCAACCCTAGCTTTAACCGCTAAGTAACAAGCAATCTTACGAATCTTGATGGCTACCACTACCCAACGGCTCACACTGCAAGACTTCCTGAAGCTGCCGAATATTGAGGAGTCGCCAGCTTGGGAGTTAATTGACGGACAAATAAATCAAAAATCTATGCCCACAGCTTTCCACAGCATCTTGCAGAAACGGCTGACGGCTGCAATTGACCAAGCGGATTCACCCTATGAAGCTTTTCCAGAGCTACGCTGCATCTTAAGTAGTAATTCTGTTGTTCCTGATATTACCGTTATTCACCAAGACCGAGTCCCTTCTGAGAATATCGCTGTTGAAGGTGCCCCTGATTGGATGATTGAGATTCTCTCACCCGATCAAAGCACCACTAAATTGATTGCTAAAATTCAAACTTGCCTGCAAGAAGGAACTCAATTAGGGTGGCTTATCGATCCGACAGAACGAGTGATTATTGTGCTGTGGTCAGATGCTCGGATGGCATTGCTGAGAGATAGCGATCGCTTGCCTGTCCCCCAAGATATCCCATTAGAATTGACAGTTGAGCACGTATTTGGCTGGTTACGGCGGGTAAGTTGAGGATAGGTAACGATCAGTCTCAATGGTTTTGGTAGGTAAGGCTCACCCTGCGTAGCTATATTTGCATTCAGCATAAATGGGAGTAACCTCAAATGGTACAAACACCCGCTAAACCTCTTACTTTAGAAGAGTTTTTGGCTCTACCAGAAACTGAACCCGCCAGCGAGTACGTTGATAGTCAGATTATTCAAAAGCCAATGCCGCAGGGAGAACATAGTACGCTCCAAGGTGAACTAATTATTGCTGTTAATGCTGTTGTTAAGCCCCAAAAACTTGCACGAGCATTTCCAGAACTGCGGTGTACGTTTGGTGGACGGTCAATCGTACCAGATGTAGCAGTATTTACCTGGGAGAGAATTCCCCGCAAGGAAAATGGCGGTGTAGCAAATGTATTTCAAGTAGCTCCTGATTGGATAATTGAAATCTTATCTCCAGACCAAAGTGCTACGAAAGTCACAAAAAAAATCCTGCATTCTCTCAGATATGAAACACAAATGGGTTGGCTAATTGACCCAAACGAACAAACTATATTTGTTTATCAACCCAAGCAAGAACCAGAGGTGTTTGACGAGCCAGAACAGCAACTTCCCGTCCCTTCATTTGCTAGCGAACTCCGCTTGACGGTAGGCGAAATATTTGGCTGGCTGTTAGAATAACTGATTATGGGAGTCTATTCTATAGACTACTGCCGTATTTCAAAATTTCACAGTTGGAAAATGTAGAAGGGGCAATGAAGGGAATTACAGAATAATTTAGCCCCAAGCGTGCTCGTTATCTGTCCAATGTTAGCAAAATACTCTCTTGGCACTTTGCCCACAAGCATTAACAAATCCCGCGTCAAAAGTAGCTCCGACAATTCCGCCAATTATAGGTACGAATTTCATAAGGTTAATCACTCCCTTCTCTCCAGCTTTTGTAATTAACCGGAATCCAACTTTTTTGTTAATTTCAATTAGAACTTTTCCAGGAATCTGATTAATTATATTTTTAGCAACTTTAGTTCCTATCGCGATACCTGCTGTACGTAGAACTTCTTCTCCAGCTTCCCCGATCAAAGATAGCAGTACCATAGTCCTTACTTGATCCGAGTTGATATCGTACCCACGAAGTTTTGCAATTGCAGCAGCAGTATTTGCTCCTAATGCATAAGATATCGCTAAACTAGCTGGGATACTTAATGGTAATGTAGCAATTCCTCCTAAGCCAGTTATAAATCCTGTTCCAGCAGCAGAAGTAGTACGCCATGCAATTACAGAGTTAATTGCATCTTCTACACTACTAGCTTTTGCTAAGTGATTTTGTGCTACTTGTTCTGCGGAAGGAAGAAAACCGAAGCCTTTAATTCCAATATTGGCAATCCATTGCAGGAGCTGCTCTATTTCTGAATTCATACTATTTTTATTTTTGAGTTAATTCTTGTTGCACATAGTGTATTTTAAATGTAAACTCTTAGACCACCGTAATATTACCGAGGTTGATTTCTTGATAACTGGTCAACATTCATAATTCATAGAAAAGGAAGGCAAACAGCGGACTCTCACAATATTCAAGTGGATACCGATGTTATGCAGTGAGTCTTGAATGGAGTTAGCGGCAAATTCGATAAGTGCGAGCGCTTCCGCACGACAAACCTAACCGTTTAACTTCTCATTCTTAACCAGTCAAAAATTTGCTCTGCGGTCAATTCCAGGTCAATGCCGTCTAAAACAGCTAAGCGATCGCTTCCTTGACATAATTCTGGTTGTTGGTTAGGTAGGAAAATTAGTACAGAGCGATCGCTCGGATCGATTAGCCATCCAAGCCGGGAACCATGCTTGAGACAGTGCAAAATATTACCCGTTACTCGATTTGAACTTTGTTCTGGAGATAAAATCTCAATCGTCCAATCTGGAGCAATTAATACATCATCTACAGGTTCGCCGTCATCATCAAATTCAATTCGGTTCCAGCGAAGAACGGCAATATCAGGAACAACTGACCGTCCTCCAAATGTACACCGTAGTTCCGGAAAAGCATAGGCAATCCGCTGTTCCTCAACAACGTCATTGATTGTACCCGTTAACTTTCCCTGAACCCTGGAGTGGCGAGTTTTAGGCATTGGTTTCTGAATCACCTCACCATTGATATACTCTTTGGCAGGCTTGGTCTCTGGGAGTTTCAAAAACTCTTCTAAGGTGAGGGATTTAGAGGGTATTTGTACCATTGCGGCAGCCTCCAAGAGCAGAATCAGACAAGCTTTACCTTTTATTCTAGGTTTCCCATCAAGTCTAAAGTACCAGAGGAGCCAGAATAAGCGATCGCTCTCACAAATTCATGGAAAAATGCGATCGCAAACTATATCAGGGGGTAGAGCTTGGTGTGGCGGGGTGGTCTACCTTAAGGTTCTATCCAGTTCATGAGAAATTTCTTAGCCTGAACATATAGCCCACTCGTGCATAGAAAAAAAATTTGTATGACAACCGACGTTTCTACTGACATCAACAAGAACAAAGGTATTAATGGATCGCTCTTGACGGGCGCTCTTTTGATTATTCTGGGGATAGTTGCGATCGCTGTACCGAATGTCTCGACAATTGTCGCGGAGACTTGGATTGCTTTGATCTTAGCGAGTGCAGGAGCGACCAAGGCAGTATATGCCTTTCAAACCCGCGAGCAAGGAGGTTTCATTTGGAAACTCCTGTTGAGCGCCCTCTACATTGCTACAGGCGTGATGCTATTTTTCTACCCCTTAACAGGTGTCCTGACGCTGACTCTGTTGCTAGGTAGCTTTTTGCTGACCGAAGGTGTATTTAACCTGATCCTGGCATTCCGGGTGCGTCCGCAACAGAATTGGACATGGGTACTGACAGACGGCATCATTACGCTGGTGTTGGGCGCAATGATTTGGTTCCAGTGGCCCTTCAATGCCCCTTGGTTAATTGGAACCCTGGTGGGTGCCAGCGTTCTTTCCACGGGAGTTTCTCGCGTGATGCTATCGCTGAATAAGCGTTCTGCCTTGAATGAGTCTAACCAAGCTGCTTAAGCCTAAAGCGCTGTGGTCTGGTGTAAGGCGGGTAATGTCTTAAGAAAATTGCCCGCAAGTTCCCTAGAAGCGATCGCATCCTGATGGCGATCGCTTCTTTCAATTAAAAAAGGGTGCGATCGCGTCCTTAATTAAAATAATTACTCAAGCGAATCCTGATACAAAGTTTGCAATAAATTTTCTAATTTCTCTTCAGGACAGCACTCAATCAACGCTTCAAAAACTTCTAGTAATTTGGCAGCGCTGTCTCCCAAAGTGGGACTCAATCCCCAAACATCTTGTACCCAGTCTTTAGGACGTTCATCTTCAAAAATTAAGCGTTCTAGAAGTTGCTTTGATTCTGTCTTGGAGGTAGGCATCGGGTTTCGCTGATGGGTAAAAATATCATCAAAATCTCTCCATCATTAAACAGCATATAAGTGATTTGCTCGCCCTCATAGCATGAGCGGGCAGTACCACTCTACTGCTCAGATGATTTCAGTTTGTGCGCCGTTCTCAAAATTTGTCCAGCTAAGATAGCCGCACCGAAGCCATTATCAATATTCACTACGCCCACCCCTGCTGCACAAGAGTTTAGCATTGTCAGGAGTGGCGCAAGTCCGCCGAAACTCGCACCATAGCCGACACTGGTGGGAACTGCAATCACGGGACAATCAGCCAAACCAGCGACGACGCTGGGTAAAGCACCTTCCATCCCGGCAACGACGATTAGCACATTCGCCGATTCAATGACGTGACGGTTACTTAACAGGCGGTGGATACCCGCGACGCCGACATCCCAGAGGCGCTTCACCTGGAAGCCACAAAGTTCTGCTGTAACCGCTGCTTCCTCAGCGACGGATAAATCGGCAGTACCGGCACAGAGGATGGCAATGGTGCCCGAATACTGGGGTTCTAGGGTGGCAGGAGAAATGGCACAGATTCGCGCCGAAGCGTAATATTGGAGACCTGCCACTTTTTCCTGCAACTGGGCATAGACTGCCGGTTCAATCCGCGTTGCCATGACGACAGGGTTGCGCGATCGCATCGCCTCCATAATCCCCGCAATCTGTTCGGGTGTTTTTCCTGGCCCCCAAATCACCTCTGGAAAACCCGTTCGCAAGGTGCGGTGATGGTCAATTTTGGCAAAATCGCCCACGGGTTCAAAGGCAAAATGCTTGAGTTTTTCTAACGCCGCTTCTGGGCTAACGTCACCAGCGGCAACCGCTGCTAATAAGGATTGCAAAGCTTCAGGTTGAGTCACGACTTCAAATTAAGGATAGAAAATGCAAAAACAAGAATTGGCGATGTAAATTTTGCCGTTAATCGGTCACTTTCAGCTCATAAACATTCCAGAGGGCACCGCCAAGAGAAGAGTATTTGATGCCGGTAACGCGATCGCGCACGGCTGACATTGACAACGGGTTCACTAGATAAATCATCGGCAAATATTCCTGCGTAATCCGCTGCGTTTCGGCATAGATAGCTTTACGTTTGACCTCATCTAATTCTTGGGCTGCTTTAATGTACAGACGCCCAATTTCCGCCTCCCAAGGAGCCACCTCTCGACCCTCAATCGGCTTTGACCCCGATACGGCATCCTGATTGAAGCTGTGTAACCCGCCATCTGGCAACCAGACATTCGCCCCATTATGGGGTTCGATGCCCCCAGTAAAGCCGAGCAAATAACATTCCCAATTTAGAGTGTTTGCGAGTTTATCTACAAGCGTGTTGAAGGCAATCGGGTTGAAATCTACTTGTATACCAATTTGGCTCAAACTTTGCTTAATTTGCGCTCCCAATGACACGCGGGTTTGATTTTCAGCATTCGTTATTAATGTAAACTGCACCCGATTTCCATCAGTGTCTAATAACTGACCTTGATTATTATATTTAAACCCTGCGCTTAATAGTAATTTCTTAGATTTTTCAGGATTATATTCGTATACTTTCAGACCTTCTGCCGAAGTTATATAGTAAGAACTTTGTACGGAAATTGGTGAATTTTGCATTTCACCCAGACCGCGCAAAGTATTGTTAATCATCGCTTGCCGATCGATGGCATAAGCAACCGCTTGTCTGAATGATAGATTATTGAACCAGCGAGATTTAACTGGATCGATCAAAGGGCGTCCGTTCCGGCGTCCTTTATTTAGATTAAAAGAAATAAAAGTCGTGCCCGATCGCGGTCCACCTGTATAAACTGTAAATTTTCCGCGCTTTTCTTCTTGCTTTAAAAGTGGAAAATCTTCTGGACGCAATCGCCCCCACCCGTCAGTCGTATCTAAACCATTAGAGCGGAACTGAAGCAGCTGAGTATCCATATTTTCCGTAATTTGCCACACAATCCGATCGATATAAGGCAACTGATTGCCTTGTACATCTCGTCGCCAGTAATACGGGTTACGCCGAAATACGACCCGTTCGCTAGTGGTGTAACTTTCTATTTGATAAGGGCCATTAACAATTATTTCCGCTGGATTGGTATCCACTCCCCAGATAGACATCAACCTGGGTTTTCCCTCTGAGTTTTTCGATTTTACCGCGTCCTCAAGGGCGTGTTTTGGCAAAATCACGATCGCATCGTTTTTTGAGCCAGTTGTAGTTCGCAAAAAAGGAGCAAACGGTTCTGGCAGAATAAATTCAACCCGCCGTGCATCTAGCTTTCTGACTTGCGGAAAAGCACCAGATGTGCCAATTTTTAGGCTATCTCTGGCATCGGTAAAAATCTCTTTATTAAGAACCACATCTTCATACGTGAAGACAACATCATCCGCTGTCAGTGGCTGACCATCCGACCATTTCAATCCTTCTCGGAGGGTAAAAACGATTCGCCGTTTATCCTCTGATATTTCCCAAGATTCAGCTAATGCAGGCTCAATTTCACCCGTAACGCTATTTTCAGACGTTAATCCTTCGTAAGTGAATAGAAAAACATGGGGAAATTCTTGATTAAGTACCCAATTAAAAGTTTTGGGATCGCTTAATGTGGCTGTCACCAACTGGGATACTTTCTCAGTTGCCTGAGTTTTGAGTAAAGTTGGGTGACAGCCGAATAAAGCAAAAGGAAAAAGCAAAAAGCAAAAAGATAGAAAAAGAGGAAGCAGGAAATTAATCTTTCTTTTCCCTGCGCCCAATTGTTTTTTGCCTTGTTTACGGAATGTTTTTGTTTTCTGCGACTTTGAGTTCATAAAGATTCCAGAAGGCTCCACCAAGGGCAGAGAATTTAACGCCCTGAACGCGATCGCGCACTGCCTCCATTGAAAGCGGATTTACCAGATAAATAAAGGGTAAATTTTCCTGGGTAATGCGTTGGCTTTCGACATATATTTCTCGCCGCTTACTTTCATCAAGTTCGCTGGCACCTTTAATGTAAAGGTTTTCGATTGCCAATTCCCAGTCATCAACCTCCCAACCCTTCAGCGGAGGTTCTCCAGCTTGCGGTCCTAGGTTAAAAGTGTGTAAACCCCCTTTAGTTGTCCAAGTGTTTGCCCCACCATTTGGCTCAATGCCGCCACCGCCAATTTTGCCAATATAGCTATCCCATTTCCGTTGGGTATAAACTTTTTCAATCAACGTATTGAAGTTAATCGCATTAAAGTCTACCTGAATCCCAACTGCGCCAAGGTCTTCTTTAATCTGAGCACCGATAGCCTCCCGCAGCTTATTCCCTGAATTGGTCAGCATACTAAAACGAACTCGATTGCCATCTGCATCGAAAAGTTGACCCTGTGGGTTATATTTAAATCCAGCTTTTCGCAGCAATTCTTTCGCCTTTTCTGGATTATAGTCGTAGACTTTGAGACCTTGCTCTGGGGATAAATAGTAAGGACTTTGCTTATAAATCGGTGAGTTTTGCGGTTCTCCCAGCCCTCGATAGAGATTGTTCAGCATTTTCTGACGGTCGATGGCGTGAGCAACCGCTTGGCGAAACTCAAGCTTATTGAACCAGCGAGACTTAATTGGGTCTACGAGGGGCTGATTTTGAGAATTTTTGGCTTTATTTAAATTGAAAACCAAAAAAGTCGTGCTGAGTTCTGGGCCACCCGTGTAAATTTTAAATTTTCCCCGATTTTCTTCTTGCTTAAGGAGAGAATAATATTCCGGCGCGATCCCCAGAGTATCTAAACCGCCAGAACGATATTGGATAAAAGATGTGTCGGTATTTTCGACAATTTGCCAGACAATACGATCGATGTATGGCTGTTGATTACCCTGAGTATCCTTGCGCCAGTAATAGGGATTTCGTCGAAATGTCACCCGCTCGCTAGTTTGATAGTTTTCTAGCTGATACATTCCATTGACAATAATTTTTTTGGGATCGGTGTCGATTCCCCAGCTAGACAGAAACTTGGGTTTTCCATCTGAATCTGTAGTGACAATGGATTCTCGCAGCGCATGAGCAGGTAAAATTGCAAGTCCGGTGTAGCGCAAAAACGGGGCAAAAGGTTCTGGAACTGTAAATTCAACCCGTCGTTCATCAAGTTTACGGACAATGGGCAGCAGGCGATCTTTGCCAATCTTTAGAATGTCTCTAATATCAGTAGGAATTTTTTCGTTGAAATAGAGTTCATTGTAAGTAAAGATGACATCATCAACGGTCAGTGGTTGACCATCAGACCATTTCAAGCCCTCCCGCATGGTAAAAACAATTCGCTTTTTGTCTGGGGCGACTTCCCAAGATTCAGCTAAGGCGGGTTCAAGTTCACCATTGCCGTTTTCAGTAATTAACCCTTCGTAAATTAAGCTAAAAACGTTGGGTGATTCTTGACTTAGAACATAGTTAAAAGTTTTGGGATCTTGCAGAATACTGTCCACCAACTGCGGCACCTGAGCGGCTTTTGTATTGAATTGATTCAGGCTACAGCTATGGAGCGCGATCGCGCTTATCATCGCCAGCATGAGAGCTAACAAACGACGCCAGATTAGGGGAATACTAGCAGATAATTTCATAATGATTGTCTGTACGAGTATTAATTAAAACTTACTGAGACTCTAACCAACCGAGGAAATCCTGTGTGCGGCTAAAATATTTATCCGCGCCAGCATCACGCAAAGCGGCTTGAACTTCCGGCGGATTAAATTCTTTAACATTGGCGCTGAGGAACACTTTTCTATCTGTGGTATGCAGCCGTGCATGATTAAGAATGCAGTGCAAAATCAAGTTATCCGTAGGGTCTTTGTTGATAAAACGTGTATCTAAGCTTGCCTGAAGCATATCGCCCGTTAAGGGAATTATCTCTACCTTGGTGTTGAGATGATCGAGGGCTTGAAAGAGACGGGTTTCGACATCATTGAATAGCGCCTGATTCTCAATTAAGGCCTGTTGTAAATGAGAAAGGAGAGACTGGGCGTGGGATGAGGTGATATCTCGACGTAACTGGCTGATTTGTTTTTTTAGTTCATCCATAAAACGATTGCGGCGCTTCAGTTCATCCTCTAATGCAGAGAGAGCTTCCATGCAGCAAATGCTTGGTATCGCTATCTGGACTGATGTGGTCGGATTCTCTAGCAAAGTATTCGCTTGGGAGTCGCGTCCTGTGGCAATGCTCATCAAGAAATTTGTCTCAACGTAAAGTATTACCAAGAAGCGCCACCTTCAGAGTAAGTATCTCCATCTTCCAGCACCTGCAACAAACCGATGGTTGCCAATTCTTCCGATCCTGGCGGGGTTTCCGACTTCCAGTGATAGGCTAAGTCTCGCAGCCAAGCTTCAACGAGTGTCTGATGGTATGGCCCAAATATCCGTTTGCTGCTAAATTCGGGGTCGTAATGATTAAGCACTGTAGCAGTCTTAAGTACGCTAACGGGTTCCGATAAATTAGCCCCGTCCCCTTGAAAAATCTCAATGTTTTCAAGGTCAGCCAGCATGGCAAAGGGAATTTTCGTGTTCGCCGCTTGCAGGTAGGATTTTAGTTTCTCGATCGCCCATTGTTTGGCTTTACTATCTTTGAGTTTAGTAGCTTTGACTTCAACTACTAGAACCGTTTGCCCTTCAGGGTTGCAGGCAATAATATCAACAAGAGAATCGCCCTGAGTAAGTTCAAATCTTCCAGCTTCCATTGCCTTAATGCTCCCAGCGCGTTGAGAGTCTCTGTCTTATCCGCCTCTCGTTCATTCCTATCCTAGACATTTTCAACCTTTTGACTCGATAGGTTTGAGCCAAGTTAATCGGAAGCTACCAGTAAGGCTACAGCATAAGCTGCGATACCCTCTTCGCGCCCAACTGAGTCTAATTTTTCATTTGTAGTGGCTTTGATGCCTACTTGGTCGGGTTTTAATTCTAGGACATCGGATAAGCGATCGCGCATCTTCTCAATATGCGGCTTCAGTTTCGGACGTTCTGCCACTACTACAGAGTCAATATTCTCAATTTGCCAACCTCGTTCCCGAATTAGCTGATGCACCTGCTTGAGCAGTTCCAGACTATCAGCCCCTGCCCACTGGGGATCTGTCGGGGGAAAATAATGACCAATATCGCCTAAACTCAGGGCACCGAGCATCGCATCCATAATCGCATGAGTCAGCACATCGGCATCGCTGTGCCCCAGCAATCCTAATTCATGCTCAATCTTCACTCCTCCCAGAATTAAAGGACGCCCAGTAACTAAGCGGTGAATATCGTAACCGTTTCCGATGCGAATCTTAGCCATTTATCCGTTTTCAGCAAAATTTCAGCAAAAATACTTGGCTTGGCGACTCGAAGCCGCAGCTACACAAACGAAGTCCGCGCAACGCGAGACTATAAAATTATTTCGGCTTGAAGCCTGGGTCGGCAGGCTTTGTTTGTATAGCCCCAAACTTACAGTCTGAGGGCATCGAAGGACTTTTGCAAGCGGTAGGACTAAACGCTGAGGCTAAATCTGTACCATATCCGTGTATTCAGTTAATAGCTCATCGTAGGTAAGGCTATCGGTTTCCGCTTGGGGACTCCATAGCAGTTCAAACACCATCAGGTAGTCAGGGGAGATGGACGCTACTTTCTCTAAAGCTGACTTCAAAGCTTCAGCGGTGCGAATTTCTTCAAATAACGGCTTGTCATCCGCTGTTCCGACGAGCAACGTGACCACAATATAAGCTGCTGGGCCATCATCGAAGTCAGGCATCGCGGGTTTTTGTTGTCTGACTCTACCACCCACATTTGTAAGGGTTTCCGCACTAAATTTGCTGCGTTCTTGTATAGAAACTTGGTTGAAAATTGCCTCGGCGTCCTCTCGACTTTTCACCGTCTGCGAACTCGCTAGAACATGAGTCCAATTTTCGGGCGATCGCAATAATGCCAAAGCTGATTCTTGTAGCAGCTGCACCAATCCCTCTGAAGTATCGGTATCAACATTCAAGCTCAGTTCCGTCAGTTGAGATTGTATGTTTCGAGCTTGAGCCAGCAATGCTACCTGGATCTTGCTGACCGTAACCGTATCATTCTCTAGCTCTTGAGCCGCACTCCCACCCTTCTTCTTCAAAAAGATGAAATAAGCCCAAAGCCCAATACTCCCAACTGCCAACAACATCAATAAGAAAAGCCAAGGAAAATCACTCGATGAGTTACTAGCGGTGGAAGAATAGCCAGAATTGGTTGGTATTTGGGCGGGAACAGAATTTGCCGTTCCCGGCGCAGTTTGAGGGTAAGTTGATTGATTCGCCGGAACGTTATTGGGATAATAATTCGGCGGAACGGTGTTGGGATAGGTATAGACGGGCGGCGGTGCAACGGGAACCGGCACGATGACAGTGCTTCCCGGTTGTCTATAGTAAGGTTCATTCCAAGACGAGTCCGGGCGCGTCGGCTGAGTTCTCACTGAGGACGGCGGGGGAGTGGTTCTTTGAAAAGAGCCGCCGCCTGCTCGCCCACCTGTACTGCCCCTACTGGACTGCGACGGTGTAGAGTTTCTGGGAGAGGAGCTACTACCGCTACTGGAGCGGCTGGGGCTGGAACTAGAACGCGACGGTGAAGAGCGAAAAGAGCCGCCACCGCTTCGTCCACCACTACTTCTAGCCTCGGCTTCATTGCCAATCTTCAGCCCGGTTTCTTGATTGCCAATGGGCAGATGAATATTCACACTGTTGACTACCGTGAAACTTAGGACTGTCGCCCAAAGCAACTGAAGTTTTACGTTTTGTAGCATTTTCGCAGTTCCATTCTTCTCCTCCACGCTAGCTTTTCCTTGCCGCTATTGTCGAGGTGATAAGGTTGCAGTCAATCTGCTGATATCTTTACATTAATTCATTAAAAGAAGATTTTAGAATTAATTTAGGTTCGGAGTGCTAGATTAATGGCTAGATATCAGAATTCTGGGTGAGTGGACACTTACAATAAAGCGGAGATTATTATGTGAATAAAACCCGGCGGCAAAATTTTCAATGAGTCGAGAAAAAGCTCACGCTTAGGAAAAATAAATTATTTTTTAGTTTAGTTCATTGAAATCAAAGAATACTTAATAATCTATTAAATCTATACATCAAAAATAATTTTCACCTATTATCTTACCAATTCCTGAACTTTTCCTGATAGTCGGATTAGAGTCAGTAAATATTAAAAAATAATTATGATTTTAAAAATCAAGCAACCTCGGAAAATTTTTATTTTCTCTATTCTTGGTTTGGGTCTAGCGGTAGGAGCTTACTACGGCTGGTTTTTTCTCAGAGACTACCAGACCTTGAGGCAGGTGCAAGCAGATCAAAAAAAGATTGCTGCCTATCGCCAAAAGACTCAAGCGATGCCTACAGATCCTCAAGCCTTTCTTAACCTTGGCAATGCCTACATGACATTCTGGGAAAGTTCAGGTAAAGGCATTCGGATCGCTAGCCAGTTACAACAACAATCTTTGGCATGGGAGTGGCTATTCACCAAACCGAAGATGCTCAGCGAAGCTGTATTAGCTTATAACAAAGCTCTGCAACTTGACCCAACTTTGGTTGATGCCCATTATGGTCTGTGTTTCGCGTTAGTGGAACAAGGAGAAAGTGCAAAAGCGATCGCACCTTGTCGCAAAGCCGCTGAACAGCAACCCACGAAAGCTAAGAGTCATCTATGGTTGGGGCTTGCTCTCACTTACGAACGTCAATGGGACGAAGCAGAGGCAAGTTTTCGCAAAACTCTTGAGCTAGAACCGAAGAATGACGATGCATACTACCACTTAGGTAACGTCTTGCTGGTAAAAGAAAAAACAAATGAGGCAGTCGCAGCTTATCGTCAATCGATTGAATTAGACCCCAATGCCAACCTGACGTACCTGCGTTTAGGTGACGCTTTTACTGTACAGAAAAAACCAGAAGAAGCCATTGCTGCCTACAAAAAATCAATTCAGGTTGTACCTAATTATCATCTGCCTTACGAAGGGCTGGGGTGGATACTGGCTGAGCAAAACCGATTAGATGAGGCGAGCGCGGCTTACCGCAAAGCGATTGAACTCTATCCTTCCTATACAGATGCTTATCAAGGGTTGGGACAGGTTCTAGTTAAACAAAACAAATTAGATGAGGCAGTTGCTACTTACCGGAAAGGGATTGAATGGAAATCCAAAAAGAAAGATAAAAATGGTGACATCTATTACCTTTTGGGAATAGCTTTGATGAAACAGAAAAAGTTACCAGAAGCGATCGCAGCTTTTAAACAAGCCCTAAAATTCAATCCAAATGATGCAGATGCGCGCCAGAGTCTGCAACAGGCAGAGAAACAATTAGCATCTACTCAAGGTAAAAAACAACGATGATTCTTCAATCCATCATCTGCAACGTTGAGAGATTTTGCTTGTGAACAAAACATCTATACATCCCGTAAGTGGAGCTGTCCTATCTGGTGGATTCTTGCTACTGGCTATAAGTCTGTGTCCTCAAACTCAAAAAGCTTCCGCCGATGTAACAGATGAGCAGATGTTTGCAACCAAAGCAACTCTCAATCTGGCGATCGCTCCTCAGTTTGATGATGTCTACCCATTTGCTGATGGGCTGGCTAAGGTTGAACAACAGGGCAAAAAGGGCTTTATCGACAAAACTGGTAAGTTCATCATTCCTCTCAAATTTAGGGTTGGACCTGACAATGGCGAAGGAGAGGAAGCACCTGATATTGTTGGCTCGTTTTCTCAGGGACTGGTAGATGTGCAACTGGGCGGTTTTACTGGCAAATGTGGCTATCTCAGTAAAACAGGTAAAGTTGCCATCCCGTTACAGTTTGAGCGTTGTAGTGGATTTTCCGAAGGGCTGGCAGCCGTCCGGCAGGGTGGCAAAACTGGCTACATTGACAAAACTGGCAAGTTTATTATTCCTCCCCAGTTTGATTCCCAGATTTTACCCGCTATGCCTTTTTCTGAGGGATTGGCAGAGGTTCAGCAGGGCAAGAAATGGGGCTTTATTGATAAAACTGGCAAGTTTATTGTTCCGCCAAAATTTGAGGCGACAGTCGCATATTCGCAGGGTTTAGCAGCTGTTCGGCAAGTCAATAAATGTGGCTACATTGACAGTAACGGTAAGGTTGCTATCCCACTCCAGTTTAATGACTGTACTCCTTTTTCTGAAGGATTAGCTGCTGTCCAAAAACAGGGAAAATGGGGCTATATCGATAAAGCAGGAAAGATGATTATCTCTCCTCAGTTTGATCAAGCGATAAATTTCTCTGAAGGACTGGCAGCCATCAATCAGGCGGGTAAATGGGGTTACATCGATAAAACAGGGAAAATCCTTATTTCACCGCAGTTTGAAGAGACAGACCAATTTGTTCAGGGGCTGGCACCGGCTGCTCAGGGTGGTAAATGGGGTTTTATTGATAAAACTGGCAAGTTTATGATTACCCCTCAATTTGATGTAAGTAGCTAGGATGATTTAAACCTAAAACGCTCCAACATATACCCACCTTGTTCACTTCGGGATTCCATGCCCTCCATCACAGCCAGGGCTAAATCATATTCATTGTCGAACATTCGTCCTGAAATTTCATGAGCTTTGAGTTGATGCCACTGTCCTTCGATGGGGTTCATCTGGGAGCAATAGGCAGGCAA
>NZ_JACJPB010000046.1:0-23302 GCF_014695825.1 Coleofasciculus sp. FACHB-542
GTATTTCATTAGTTTTACTTATGAATTACCCGGGGTGAGCGTAGAAGACAGGTGAGCGAGCGCATAATTTCAGACCTCATATTACCCCAGCGACGACTTTTGCAAGAGGTCTATTAGTTGCTCGCGGACTGCTTTTGTCCAAGCACGAGCATTCGTATTCCAACTTAAATGCAAGCGGTATTCCAAATCAGATTGGGACATAAAAGCCTCCAGTTGTGCAAATTATACGTGCAGCGATCGCCAGTAGCACGAACACTATGAAAGCACTCAAGTGGTGTCGAGGAACCAGTTGCAGCACAAAGCTAACGTTTCTAGGCGTAGTGAAAGAAAAACTCCGTGTTTGATATATTGCAGCTACAGAGGGAGCTAGAGGCGTGGCTACTACTTTATGCTGGAATCAGCACCAATAGAGCGAAACGGGGCAACAGTTTCCGTGCAATGCTGCACTGTCTATAATCAAGCGAATCAATCATGCTGCAAATTTCTAACACCGTAAGTATTCCAGAGCATGAGATTGAGATGAGTGCGGTGCGATCGCAAGGGGCAGGGGGACAAAATGTAAATAAGGTGGCAACTGCCATTCACCTGCGCTTTGACATCATCGCTTCCTCACTACCGGAACGCTACAAAGAGCGGCTGTTGAAGCTTTCCGACCAACGCATCACTAAAGAAGGTGTCATTGTCATCAAAGCACAGGAACACCGCAGCCAAGAGCAAAATCGAGAAGAAGCATTGCAACGATTGCAAGACTTGATCAAGAGTGCGATCGCAGTCGTCAAACCACGCAAAAGGAGCAAACCAACTCGGAGTTCTCAAAGAAAGCGTCTGGATAGCAAAACTAAGCGAAGTCAGATTAAAACGATGCGTGGAAAGGTTACGGATGAATGAGATGGTGCGAACACTCAGTCTTCCTCCCCACAAAACTCCGCAATCACCTGTGCCTTGACCGCATCTAACGGATAGGTGTTGGGATAAGTTGAAAACATCAGCATAATGCCCTGAAGCGTCGAGGAAAAATAGAGTGATCGCTGGCGTGGGTTAGCAACTCCCAATTCGGTGAACATCTGCGTCTGGATTTCAAACTGCTTTGCCTGCTCATCCATCAACTTCTGGCTATATTTCGCCACAATCGGGTCGAGCCGGGGTTGCGTAAACAGATTGAGATAAAATCGGAAAACCTCCGGTTGCCGTCGCACATCGTCTAACGCACCCTCGGCAATATGGCGAATTTGCTCAACAGGCGTTGACTTTGCAACAGCAGCATTCATGACTACCAGCAGATCGTTGAGCCGCACATCGACCATTGCTGCCAAAACGTCTTCTTTACCCTTGAAGTAGTGGTAAAGCAGTCCCTTAGAAATCTGCGCTTGTTTGGCGATATCTTCAATCGACGTGGCGTGATAGCCTTTCGTGAAGAACAAATCCATCGCCGTTTTCAAGATTTGCTCCCGCGTTGCCTGACGGATGCGCTCGTTTTCTGCTGGGGTACGCGGCATAGGTTCTACTCACTGAGAAATTGAACGATCCGACTCGAAACCTCATCAGCATGAGTGAATGTAGGCATATGATCGGCTCCTTCAATGTAGGCAAAGTGAATGTCGGGTACCTGTTGAAATAATTCGGCAACCTTGAAAAGGTCAGGCATATCCTTTTTGCCGATGATAAACAGCGTTTTGGTTTGAAGCTCACTTAAGCGATCGATTGTCGGTGGCTGTGGCCAGAGCATTTCATAGGTTTTCCATTCAAAAGACCGTTTCATGTTGTGCGTCGTCATCTCAATTATGCGATCGCGCTGTGGACTGGACATCACGACGCTGTACACAGGATGGTTCAACAACACCTCAACCATTTTTTCCAAATCTGGAGCTACCACATTGATTTGCGCGTACCATTGTTGAACATCGGGTGAGAACTGGAAGCCCGATAATCCCGGAGCCACAAGTACCAGCCTGGTTACTCTATGAGGATAAGCCAGGGCAAAATCGGTCGCAATTTGACCGCCGATCGAATGTCCAACTAGAATCACGCGATCGAGATTGAGATGGTCAAGCAACTGCCGCAAATCCTCAACATAGTGGGCAGGTTCGAGCAGTGGGGGTGACTGTCCGGCACCGCGTCCGTCAAAAGTGATGACCTGATAAGTCTGGGCTAGTTGCGGGGCAATCAACTCCCAATCTCGCAAATCTGCCATTGCGTTATGAATCAGCACAACCGCCTCACCCTTACCTTGAACTTCGTAATGCAAATCCATGTCTGTCTCCTTTCAGGTTTGTAGGACAGTCACAATGAACGTTTCAGCCTGATTTTCCAGCAACAGCCTGGGCTGATAGGATCGATTGTTTCATCTCTAGAATAATTTATGACTGAACAATCAGTCAATACAAAAAGCGGCTATTGAAGCTTTCCGACCAGCGCATTACCAAAGAAGGGGTGATTGTCATCAAGGCTCAAGAACACCGTAGCTAGGAGCAGAATCGGGAAGAGGCGTTGCAACGATTGCAAGACTTGATTAAAAGTGCGATCTGCGCTTCGCTATCGCGTTACCCAAACCCCGTAAACCCAGCAAACCGACTCGTAGTTTTCAAAGAAAGCGTCTGGATAGCAAAACTAAGCGAAGTCAGATTAAGAAGTCAGATTAAGACGATGCGAGGAAAAGTTACGGATGAGTGAGTGGTACAGAAAAGACCTTGCTTATATTCACGATGTCGGCTTCAGGAGTTACGTTCTGCAAGCAATGCCAGAAATTCTGGCAATTCTCAAACAGCATGGCATTCAGGATGGACTGATTGTAGATTTGGGGTGTGGTAGTGGTCTGTCAGATGAGGAGTTGGTTAGGGCAGGATACCAAGTCTTGGGAGTTGATATCTCAGCTGACATGATTGAAATTGCCCGTTGTCGAGTTCCTCTAGCTAAATTTCAGGTAGGCTCGTTGTTCAAGGTCGAAATTCCTGACTGTAATGCGGTGATTTCGATTAGTGAATGTTTTAATTACCTGTTTGACCCCGACCACCAAACACTTACCCAGGTGTTCCAACGCATCTATGATGCTCTCGCGCCGGGAGGCGTTTTTATCTTTGATATTGCAGAACCCGGACAGCTGACTTCTGCAACTCCAGTCAAAAGCTTTACTGAAGGCGAAGATTGGATTGTTTTGGTGGAAAAACAGGAAGATTCACAGCACATCCTGACTCGGCGAATCATTACCTTTCGGCAAGTAGGAAACGATTATCGTCGAGATGACGAGGTTCATCGCCAGCAACTATATGCAGCAGAAGAAATTGCCACGATGTTGCAACAAGTGGGCTACCAAGTCGAAATTCAGCGTTGTTATGGTCAGTTTGCTTTACCCAATGCCCATGCTGCATTGATTGCCAGAAAGCCTATGAGCAACCTTTGACTCTTGGCGATTGTTCCGACAGCCATCAAGACTTTAAGCGATCGCAACTTAAGACGATGCGAGGAAACGTTACGGATGAATGAGATCGCTTGCCACTTAACTATCCTGCCTGACCAAATCATCTATGCCACAATCTAACCCACATCGGCGTTGCTGAAAAGTAATGATTTTTCCACGAAGGAATCTGCTTGTGAAATAGCTATAGCATTACCAAATCAGCAACGCCCCCACATCTTTTGTGCAATCTGCGTCTGTCCAACGTGGACAGTAGCGGTTTTGAGAAGCGGCACGACAAACAAGTCCCTAGGGGAGGCTGGCGAAAATAATGCAGCAGTTGTTCGTGGGGGAGCAAGGGAGCAGGGGAGCGGGAAAGAAAACTGCCTTTGAAGTCACTCAGTAACTGCTGCAAAACTTCTGCCAGCCTCCCCTAGTGTTCTGCTATGGACTTTTGTAAGAAGATGCTTACGAAAAGATAGAGGAAGTAGTAATACTTGCAGCAATCCGCTCTAAGCGCACATCAGACTCAAACATCATCTCCTCAGGTTTGTAGAGCATTTTAATCTTATTCCCCTCAGCTTCTAGTGCTGTGGAAAACTTGATTGCTCGTCCATCAGGAATGGTAACAAGCCGATCTTTTCCCCTGGATAACTCTCTAATAAACTCCCCAATTCCTTTTTCGCGATTAGACCGACGTTGATAAAACGATTCAAGTCGCCGCCAAAGTTTAGGAAAGATAGGTGGTAATTTTGAGAGATCGGGAGGTACATCAACTTGGAAACCCTCTGTCGAGCGATCGGCTGACCAAATTCTTCTATTTGCTGCTCGCGCCTCCTCTGTTGCACCCACCATCTCATCGCGCAACTCTTTATAGAGGGTTTCATAGAACATAGGATAGACATGCCCTTCTCGGAGAAGCTTGTAGTTGACGCTTTCACGCAACAAGTCGGCTTTTAGTTCATACCCTCTTCCAGCATTGTCCCAATCAGGTGGATTGCCGGTAAAGACGAAGCAAACAGGTCGTCCATTCCCATCGGCATGGCTAGAAAGGATATATCCTGGCAATCCGGACTTTTTGCCCCCAAGTAACTCAATATTACGTTCGGTAGCGTCTGAGGAAAATGGTTTAATCGCCGCTTTCTCAAGAGCATCTATGCCTTCGTACCGAAGCTGCACTTGACCACCGCTCTTGAATTCGATTCGCCCCTCTAACTTGTCAAACAATACATCATCATCATTGTTTGCCTTAAACCGAACTGAATCTCCATCGGGAACCCCACTAGTTGGGTCAAAAGTACCTTGAATAAGCACAAACGGCATAATTTAGTCCTTGTTGTTAAAGAGTTCAGTAGATCAACTACAGCCTATAGGGGGTGCAATCAGGATAGATGAAAAATAGAGCTACCAAACCTTGAACCTTATTAGGGAGATTTGAGCAAAATCATTTCTTCTATAGGTCTGAAGAAGTGGTTTTGCGCGAGAGGAGCGATCAGCGACAATAGAAATCTCAACTCAAGAAAGCCGCTACTGCCTCTAGAACCCCAAATGGACACCATCAAGTACCTCCTGTCGGACGACCAAATGCCCACTGCCTGGTATAAAATTCAGACGGATTGCTCATTTGAGGCACTATCCAACGTAAGATAAATTCAGTTGAGTACCTATTCTTGAGGTTAGGTAAACTCGATTACCGGAGTTAACGCGATCGCGAGTAGGAGGCAGTTTGCCCAGCCTATTGCTGCCCCCCAACCAGCCGAGTGAGGCAATTAACCCCTGGAGAAGTAAGTCGTTAAAGCATTTGTAGAGGAACAGGTTTAGTGGGTGGTGGGAAGGCAGCATCCAAGGTAGCCAATTCATCAGCACTCAATTTCAAATTCAGGGCAGCATAATTCTGCTCTACATGGTCAATCCGGCTGGATTTGGGAATCACAATCACATTCTCTTGATGCAACAGCCAGGCGATCGCTACTTGAGCCGCAGTGACTCCTTGTTCTTGAGCGATCGCCTTGAGTGTTTGATGGTTCAGCAAACGCCCTTGCTCAATTGGAGAATACGCCATGATAGGGATACTTTGTTGCCGACACCAGGGCAGTAAATTCCACTCAATTCCCCGTCGCATCAGGTTGTAGAGGACTTGATTGGTAGCAATTCCTTTCCCATCCTTCAACCCAATGGCTTCTTCCATATCCTTGACATCAAAATTACTCACCCCATAGCGGCGAATTTTGCCGGATTGTTGAAGCGTCGCCAATGCTTCCAATGTCTCTACCAGTGGCACAGAACCGCGCCAGTGCAGCAGGTAAAGGTCAAGATAGTCAGTTTTCAACCGCTGGAGACTGCGTTCGCAAGCAGCAATTGTCCCTCGCTTTGAGGCGTTATGCGGGTAGACCTTGCTGACGAGAAAGACTTCCGCCCGACGAGAAGCGATCGCTTGGGCGATTACTTCTTCTGCACCGCCTTCGCCATACATTTCGGCAGTGTCGATCAGAGTTAGACCCAGATCGAGTCCGTGGCGTAAGGCATCTATTTCGCTTTGGCAATTCCTGGCATTTTCCCCCATCTGCCAGGTGCCCATGCCAAGAACCGGAATTAATTGTCCAGAAGGTAGTTTAAGAGTTCGCACGGCAGTTTCTATCCATTCAAGCTATTGCCCTTGAGTGCTTTTTTGGCTGAGGCATGGGCATGGCATCAATTGTAGAGAAAAGCGCTGTTGTGGGAAACGCAATGAGCTTGTAGTTCTGCTTGCACTTGCTCTCATCGCAATGCGGCGATCGCCTTCTCTATCAACTGCTGACAGCCTTCTAGTTGAGTCACATCAGTGGGAATTGCGATCGCTGTTATAGTGAAATACCGAAGATCAGAGCCGCGATCGCCTTTGACCAGCTATTTCTGGAGTGCCTGTTGAAAGGTCTTGATGGCATCAACGTGATTCACCATATTGATGCAACGTAACAACAAATCCAGATCGATCCCTTTCATTTCCTTACTACTGGAAATTTTTTCGTAGTCCAGAGTGTTGCCCTCTCCCCGCAGGTGATAAATCTCTAGCACTCCGTCTTCCCAGAACCACACTTCAGGAATCTTCAGGCGCTTGTATACCTCTAGTTTGTTAATGCCGCCACTGGTAAACACCACTTCGATCGCCAGATCGGGACGCACTCGACCAGGGGTAAGTTTATAGAACCCATTTGACATCTCAACAAAAGACTTTCAGCCTCTTGTTGAGATGTCAAATGGGTTCTATAGGCATGGCAAAGCTTATCTCTGTACTACCCTCTTGTGCTGGGATGCTGTTTAGGTGATCGCTTCCTGACCCCTTGAAAATGACCTACAAGCATTTGACCTTGGTGTTCCTGCCTACCCCTTCCCGTGGCTCTCGTAGGTTGCTAGAACAGAATCCGGAAACTTCTCAACGTCTCCCCTCTATCAGGTTTCTGCGATGCGATCTCTTATAGCAGCAACGCTTGCGCGATCGCTTTCAGCCTCTACTCATCCCTACTCAATCTTCCAATTAGGCGTTAAACCCGAAGTAACTTGGCTATACATTTGCAAGACCGATGCAGAAATACGTCCTGAGAGTTTTGCGATCGCCCATAGCGCTCTTGTAAAATCATTTTCAATTGTTGAGAATTCACCCAGGAAAAAGTTTATGGCAGATATGTCCGGTCAAGACCCCTCGGAAATCATAATGGCAACGGTTGATGAAGAACGAAAAGGCACAACTTTCAGCGGTCAGGTCATCCTTGGTATACATCCTGAGGGTGGGCAAGTCGTTTTATTTAGCGACTTTTTAATTGAAGATTATAAAGGCGAACTTACCGCTTATCTGGCAACAGATGGCGATATAACGAAAAGCATTGATTTAGGCGAACTCGATCATAAAAACCCCAGTTTTTGGCTGCCAATTCCGCCGGGAACGGATACATCACCCTACAATACAGTCGTGTTGAGCGACAAAAAAAGCAAGAAAAAAATCCTGACGATCAATCTATAAAATTTGTAACTTAGCTCGTAGTTCAGCCAAATTCGATTTCCCTCTTGTATAGAACCCATTTGAGATCTATTCCTGAAACTAAAAGCCTTGCAGCTAGCTGGTTTTATCCCTGTTCTTGCAAAAAACAGTCGAGTTTAAGCAGGCTCTATCATTGATCGCAAAGTAACGGCTTACTTCAAAGCCAAGCACCCCAGCAAAAGATGTCAAATGGGTTCTATAGGATTCATCCGCCTCTCGCTTGACGGCTCCAGCTTCACTTTCTAGGATCATGGAGCCAGTTGGGGTGAAGTCAAACCCTGCTATAAGCAGGTAAAGCTCCACCAATGCACCGATCCTCTTCTTAACTGTTTCGTGGGGTTCCCCTGGCATCCGTCGAATCTCCAGTACTCCATCCAGGAAGGAAAGCCGATATCCTGGACGGTCTAACAATTGCTCGACTGCTTTGAACTCTCTCCAGGTCAATCCCTCAAACAGGAGGGGTTCTTCCTTTTGGGGTATTGCTATCGTTGCCGTGGTCATAAGAGTCTCTGGTCTGTTTCCTTTCTTAGGAGTGATGGGGTTTGGATGGCGATCGCTTTAACGTAACTTCTTTTATGGTATGGGGCTAGAAGGCATATAACCGATTATTTGCCCTCTGCGATCGCTACTTCTTCCTCAGTCAATCGATAAGGGGTAATGGTTTTGCTAATTTCTAGCTTGCCTTTTGCAACTCTGCCAGATACCAGCGAACGACTTCGTCGCGCGAAGCGCTATCGCTTCCTTCTTCTTCATGCTTGGCAAAAATTCCCAATGCTTCCAGGCTTTCGAGACAGGTGAGAATAGTGTGTTTTTGTCGAGATGCGCCTTTGAATTGAGCTGCAATTTGCTCGACTGTCCATTCGCCGCCTTGAGTGCGGAGCAAATCGCGCACCGCAGCGAGTTGATCTTTGAAGGCTTTGGGAAATTTTTGTTGTTCAACGGGGGCGCTCGCAGTTTCCTCTTGAACTTCAGCGATACCTTCAATTACTTGCTGAATATGTACTTCACCGGGAGCCTGATATTCTGGACGCAACCAGCGAATCAACCCATTGCGTTCTTCTTCAGCGCGTTCTGCGTTTAAGGCGACCAATCGTTCCAAAATAATCTCATCCAAGTTCTGCATTGCTCCCCCCTCAATTCCCTCTTGAACAACGGAAGAAGCCGAACCATCCGCATTCTCCCCTCTTTTTAAGGAGGGTTGGGGGGGATCTAACAAATCGCTCCAGCCATACGCCTCAAACACTGCTAAATCCAACTCATCATGGATTTGCTTTAGCGTGGAAACCAGCGCTTTGTTGTTAAAATCCCGGTCTTTTTCGGTAAGTTCGACCCCTGCGCGGATTTTTTCCAGCAGGTTATACATAGCGGTGATGGTGACATCGGGATGCTGTGCCTGAACACGCTTGCGGTGGGCATCGAGACGTTCGCCCAGTTCGCGGATTTTTTGTTTGAGTTCGAGTGTGGGTTCTGGGAAGGGGAAGGGGTCGAAGCAACGAGTTTTGTTGTAACGCGGATCGTTGCCAAAACCTAACCTTCCGCCTGCTGCAAGTGCCCAAGTGACATGAATTTTGCTAGAGAGAACTCCTAAGAAATAAGCATCATCAAGAGCAATCGCAATCAACATATTGTCTGGAACAACATCATGAGCCAAAAATACAAACACACGATGCTTGGCAGTTTCAACTGTTGTAATGTAGCTGCTTAAACCCTTCAAAGCAGGTCTAAAGTTGGTGCGAGGCTCCCCAAAAATCCACCATTTCTCACGGTATATTGCACGATTGTTCTGATCTCTTTCCGGCTTAACTCTTTCACGTACCCACTGATAGACTTTAGGATATCTTTCAAAAACTTCTTTCTCGCTTAGACCATAAAGATCGATTACTAATGAATTTCTTGTAGATTGAAGCAAATCACGTCCATTTAGATAGGGATAAATCACTTCAGGCTCTAGATTGATTGCCTCTTTTTGCGTCACACAAAAACCCATTCCATGAAGCTTCATACCTGGGCAACATATACTAGCGTTACTTTTCAATGAAATAGTACTCGCAATGTTTGCTCCAGCCTTAAGATTACTAAAAATACTTCCTACATTCTTTACTATGACTTCAACTTGTTCCGCCGAATCTTCTGGTGTTTCTGCATCCACTTCTTGGACGACCTTTCCAAGCTGTGCAACTTGAATAATATTTGATGAATCCGCTTGTCCTACAGTCATTGCAATTCTGACCGCTGCGCCTTCATTTGTCCAGGGATGATCCGCGATCGCAAATATCAAGCGAATCGGATTCTTTTGATTTTGATGGAACTCAATAACTTTTCTTTGGCGAACTTGATGAATGCTATTTGTTGTGATGAAGCCGAACCGAGTAATGTAGTTGGCTCTGGCTAGTTCTGCTGCTTTGTGCCACCAGTACATCACATAATCACCTGTTTCAGGCACATCTGGATATATCTGGCGCAACACTTCTGTGTATCCATCGCCCAAGCGATCGCGCATCCGATAATTACCAATAAATGGAGGATTACTTACCACATAATCCGCCTCCTGCCACTCAGCAGGACGTTGATTAATATACCGATAAATCGGAATCCGATCGCTCGGATCAGGCACCATAACCCCCGTTACCTGATGTTTCATCATCCGTCCACCCCAGCGCGTCCTCACCTTCCCCGTCTTCGGGTCAATATCCTCTTCCTTACCGTCATATGCCAACACCGCATCCCGGCATTCAATATTTTTGTACTCGCGCAACACAGGCTCTACGGGAGGAATGTTGCCAAACTGCCTGAAGTGCCACTGCAAATAACCAATCCAGATGACTAAATCGGCAATAGCTGCCGCACGGGGGTTAATCTCAATCCCCAAAAACTGCGATGGGTTCACCTGGTCAATATCCAACCGTAACTGTGCCTGTCCCGTCACATCTTCCAGACGACGCAACACCTCCGACTCCAGTTGCTTGATCAAATCCAGCGTCACATACAAGAAATTCCCCGACCCACAAGCCGGATCGAGAATTCGCACCTGGCGTAACTCTGTCAGAAACCCTTCCAATGCTGCAACGGCTTTCTTCGTCTGGGCAGCACTCGGCTCTTTTTCCACATCCCCCAAAATTTGCTTCACTTCCCCCTGCACCAGATCCCACTGTTCCCGCAAAGGTTCCATTACCACCGGACGCACCAACCGCTCCACATACGATCTAGGGGTATAGTGCGCCCCCAGCTTGCTGCGTTCCTTTGAATCCAATGCCCGTTCCAGCAACGTCCCAAAAATCGCAGGCTCCACATCCTTCCATTCCCGCTTCGCTGCCGTTAGCAACACCCGAAGCTGATCCTCCGTCAACTCAAACGCCCTTGCCTCGGCAAATAATCCCCCATTAAACTTCAACAACCTGCGATAAAAGCCAAAGCTTGTTCCATCATTCATTGCCTGCCAGAGGGCTTCTACCTCCGGCTTAAAACTCTTGGGATTGGGCAACCATCGCGTCTCCAACGCATCCGTAAATAAATGCTCTTTCAATAGCCCCACATCTTCAGCAAACATGGTGAAGATGCAGCGCATGAGGAAATGGGCAACCTCTTCCGGTTCATGCAGACCTTCTAATCGCTTTGATAATTCCGCCAGGTCTGCCGCTACCTCTCGCGTCACCTTCGCCGCAATCTTTTCCGGGTTGCGCTTTTGCGGATCGGTAAAGATGTCAACGAACAAATCAAAAATCTCTGGCTTTCGCAAAGCAGTTAGTGCAATATCCTGACGCGCCCCATATCCCCCATATTCACCGCTGAACCCCATCCATAGCTCAAAGTGATCGCCAATATCACAGGTCAACAGAAATGGAGGTTTACTGGATAAATTGCGGGTATAGGCGATCGCCTGCACAAATGCTGCTTCCATTGCCTCCAGATAGGTATTCGTGCCGCGTCTTTTTCCTTTGCCAGAGTATTCACTGCCCTGCTTCGCCTCAATTAAAAAGTGATCCGCTTTGTAGAAGTCAATATAACCCGGTGTTTTCTTGCCACTGGGATGATAAATCGTGATGTCTTTTTCAAAACAGTACGGATCGCCTGGCACACTACCCTTCACATCCGGACGCTTCACTCCCAGCGCATCACAGAGTTCCGAAAAGAACATTTGATAGTTAGCACGTTCATTGCCACTAGAATTTTGCCAACGGGTAATAAACTGCTCAATTCGGGCTGCATCGGATGGAGTCATGAGTGGCTTGTTTTGGAGGTCAGGGAAATTGGGGGGACAGAATCCTATCAGGCGATTGTGAAGTCATCCCCTCATGCTTAGTATTCCCACTTACACCCCCAACCTACAAACTCTCAACTTGGCTGTCGAGGTTTTATGAGAAAATCCACCCTCAAACCCTCACCTTCCGACCTCTGAACTCGAAACTTCGACCTTGCCCAAGTTTTGCTTACAGGAGGAGGAAGTAGCGAAGGCTCTGGCAGGATTACCTGTTGTCGGTTAGGGTTCTGGAAAGCTGATTTCTTGCCGCCCTCAGTTGTGTTTGTCTTATGCTCAGTATCCCTCTGCAACTGCCTGACGCAGATATCATCTTCTACCCGTCTCTGCTGGATGGGCAGGAAAGCGATCGCTTGCTCACACAACTGACTGAAACAATCGACTGGCGACAAGACTGGATTAGCATCTACGGGCGCTCAATGCCTCAACCCAGACTGACGGCTTGGTATGCCAATCCCGGTGTATCCTACACTTACTCTGGCATCACGATGCACCCCTCTCCCTGGACACGCACGCTACATGACCTCAAGGCAAAGGCTGAAGCCGTTTCTGGTGTGGTGTTCAACAGCGTGTTGCTCAATCTCTACCGAGATGGCAACGACAGTATGGGCTGGCACAGCGATGATGAACCGGAACTAGGACACAATCCAGTCATTGGTTCTCTGAGTTTGGGAGGAACGCGGCGGTTCATACTGCGGCACCGAGCCGAGAAAGGCTTAAAGCATCAACTTGAGTTAACTTCTGGTAGTTTTCTACTGATGCAAGGGACAACGCAGCACTACTGGCAGCATCAAATTCCTAAGACTAAACGTCCGGTTCCTCCCCGGATTAATTTGACCTTTCGAGTAATTGGCTGATCAACAAACATAAGCCTCACTGATTCACTTGGATAGGTTGATGCTGAGTTTCAGTTGTTGTGGGAAACGCCATGAGCTTGTAGTTCTGCTGGCAGAGGAAGGGGCGATCAGTAAGCTGAAACGGCGATAGCGTAGCGTACAACCTTTTGGGCATGAAAACAGCGAAGCGAGGCGTTAGCCTCGCGCTGACTTGTCACTTCGGCTCACTAGCGAACTTGACACTGATTGAGCTTTGTAAACAAAGCAGGCACGTAGTCGTAATAGCGATCGCTAGCAAGATAAATGGCATCCGTGGTACAACTGCCACAACCGGGTTCGCTGAGCATGTCACTCAGTAAGTTTGAGGAAATTCCTGCCCAGGGAAACTGTCCGATTGGTGCGGTAGCAGTAGAATTCAGTTCTGAATCCAACCGCCATTTGGTTCCAGCTAACACTACCCCAAAAGGATTCTTTTCCGGCAATGGTTGGGATCTATACCATCCCACTGCCTGACCGAACTTCTCAACTCGTGCTTTCGGATTTTTCGTCTGGGAGGCAGTTTGCTGCCAGATGCGCTTTTGAGCGCTGTACCCAAAGCGTCCCTTACTGGCTTGCGACCAGAGGGTATCTATGGTACGAAAGTCTTCGCAGGGAAGACTATTGAGCAGAGTTTTGCTGCCGTAGAGTAAGTCTGCACCCTGTCCTTGGAGTTTCTGCAATCGCTGGAAGATGGCGCGAGTCTCCACATCCGCACCCCGCCAGTCACCGGCGGCTAAAAGGCTTTTGAGGCGGCTGTAGTTGATGCGCCATTTATTAGGAGAAGTGCTAGCGATCGCATCGAAAGTAAAGCTTTTAACGATGTCCTGATATACCTGCCGGATGGAATCGTTCTTTTGCAGGTAAGCGCCTTGTAGCCGAAATACATAGCGACCATCGGCGCTGCTTAACAGCACGTTATCAGACTCGTAGAGTCCAGTCGAAGTGTAAGCGATCGCTTTCTGTCCAGCAACGGTGAGGGGACGATCGTCATTTTGGCTGAGTTCGCCTTTCCAACTGGTTAGGGGCAACCGCTTGGAGTTGTCGTAAACAGTGATGCTGACGATCGGAGGAGTTTCAGGTAAATTTTCCCGGTTCAAAAAATCTTTCTGCTGCCAGACTTCTAGGACTTCCAGCGGGGGACTTGGCTTCGTTGATTGAGTCGTTTCCGTAGGCGTGATGACATAGCCACGCGGGGAAACGAAGCGAAACCCAAAGCGATCGCTCAGGTAAAAGACATCCCGACTTTGGACGGTTGAGGAGTTGGCAGCAGGTTTGGCAGCAATTGCTACAGGTGCGGGAGATTGAGTGGAGGATGTTGGAAGATTGGTGCTACAGCCAATAGCCAGAAATGTCAGTAGTCCAACTGCAATAGAGCGCTTCATATCGCTAGCTTAAGTATTCTTTAATCTTGATGTCGTCTCCAGTCTGGCAAGTTTGCGATTGAATCGGTTGCTTTGTTTCAGTTTGAGATACAAAAGCGATCGCTCTATTGGTTCGCGAAAGGCGATCGATATGGCAATTACAGCGATCAGGCTGATATCTGCGTGCAGCAAAAGCTAACCTATGCGAGCGATCTATTTGTGCTGGGTTGAGATCGCACTTGATACATGAGAGGTATGTTAATTAAGAAAGAGTAAGCCCTGAGCGAATCAGGGTTTATATAAAAAACATGAGAAATTTGAAGTTATCAAAATGAGTAATTTTCCCACAAGTGTTCCTGTTCCGATTGGGACAGGGGATGTCAGCATCAATGGAAACATCGCAACATTCCAGACTCCGTATGGTATAGTCAAATTTGATACGAACCAGAATCCTGTCCGAGTTCTTGACAAAGAGATGCGTCAGAGTCTTATGGAAAGTACAGATGGTGAATGGTTTATTGAAACGATTTCTGGCGGAATCAGCCTTCTAGTAGTGAGATTATTCCATCAGGTCTATCTGATGAAGTTACCACCTACTCATGAATTGATTCCAAGCAATCAAGGCAAGTAGAGGCAGGTTTGTCTAACACCTCACTGCACCGGACAGCTAGGTAATACATCAAATTGCCCGATAGCGACCCGCCTCAAAATCAGCGATCGCTTCAATAGCTAAATCTTCTAACAAGTCATTAGCAATGTCTTTCTCTAACTGCTCGGAAGTTTCTGAAATTCATCAGGCGGAAGCTTAAGAATGGCAGCTTCAATTTGCTCAACAGTCATAATCGCCATGCGTGGTTAGTGACTACATTTTAATATGCGCGTAGATGCGTTTGCGGAGCGTTGCCGAAGGCTCGAAGCTTGTCGTCAGACATCGCTTTCCTTGTTCGCAAAAAGCGATCGCTATGACACTTACACATGAGTTTTGAGAATAAGTGATCGCAGTGATACCTACGCGCAGCGTTGTTTTACCCATCAGTTCAAAGCAGTGTCTTACCGGCAACCTTGCCCTAACTTAAGCCTAAACACAAATAGATAACCTTCATAGTGCCATAGTGCTGTGTGCCCTAGTGCTGTCCGCACCGATAAACTAAGAAGACTCACGGCAAAGTTAAGCCGCTTTCGCTGCCGACACTCGGCTGAGCTTCGTTATGGTGCAACACTTACAAGCCTATGAGACTGGTAAACCAATTTGCGTGAACCAAGTGTACTTGTCTATGTAGCCACGCTGGAAACGAATTTTGCCATCAATGACCTGAAAGAAGCCACACCCGCGTAGTGTAAAACTCTTGCCGGTTGGTGGGTTGTCGCCAAGCTCACCCAAGAATGTACCGCCACCGCTCCACTCAACGATCGCCCACTCACCATCCTCGAAGATATTTTCAGGATGCGTGTAGTTGTCTGGAAAGGCATTGAAGAAGGCGATGAAACTCTCAAGCAGTACCTCGCGCCCTTGAAGTGGGTCACCAAAAGCAACCTGATGGTTGATGGCATCATCGTGATAAAGCTCGATGAGTGCGTAAGGATCGCGAGCGTTATAGGCCGCAACCCAGTCGTGTAGAACTTCTTTGGGCGATTTCATATCGCTAATCATACCAAAGACAATTGTACACAAACAATAGAGTTCTTAAGTGGTGACGCTTGAATCTCTGACTCTGTCGTTCCATATTTAACAATAAAGTTCTTTAGTGAAACCCCTTACTCTTTTGCCCATGCTGGGAGACAAACAATAAAGTTCTTAACTGTCACATAGCAAATTGATTATATTGACTGGATCTAACGGGTCTAAAGATTTCAATGCAACTGTGATTGCCTCTTTCACCTGCGGGGCTTCTGCCAAGTCAGGTCTGATGCCAGCTTGACGCAATAATTGCCACCGTTTTGGATACACGTTCTCTTCTCGGAAACACTCGCTAGCCCATTGAATCCGGCGAATTGCAAATTCTTCGCGAGTTTCAGCCAACTCTTCTAAAGCCTTTGTTGTACACGGCAGCTTGTCTTTTTGCGGCTGTATCAATCTGAGTTGACCCAAATCGCTAGCAATTGCTGTTTTCGTTACTTTCGTGGGGCGTTGTGGAAAGCTTTGAAGACGCTGGGCTGATTGCCTTGCCGCTGCTGCAAACTTAATATCACGGTGGTTCCAGTCCACTTGAGGAGAAAACTTAACTCTTCTCTTACGCGGTGGTAGATGAGCTTGAAGCCATTGTTGATCATAGATGTACAGCCAAGAATAGATGCGCTGAAACATCCGCTCTAGTGTAGTCCGTCCTATATGAGGATTTTCTTTAACTGCTTCTAGCCATGCCATTCGATAGCTTTCTAACTTGCTTGGTTGAGTTACCTGACCGTTTTGAGTATCACGCAATAATTCTCCATTGATTTTCGCTACTCTAACGGTTGGTCCTGGTCGAGGAAAAGAAAGCCCTGTCGGAGTGCTTGACGTTTAACAGTTTGGTAATCAACCCTTAACAACTTGGCAATTTCATCGACACTAACTGTTGGATTCTCCCAAAAATTCTTTAAAGTCTTTTCCCATAGTTGTCCGTAAGACTTTACTTTGCCAATCCGAAATCGGTCTTCTGGTGAAGAATCAAGGCTCAGCCGGGAGTAAGTAAAACCACAGGTACAGCTAAAAGTACCTGTGATTCGACTGTGTTGCTTGTCGTAAGTAACTTGACATTCCTTTATCGATAGCTGTTGGAACTGTTGACAAACTGGATTGAGGCAGGGCCAGGGTTTCGATCCGAAGGGCTGGAAAGGGTCAGGAGGAGAGTCAGGAAGTTGGAAAAATTCCTCGGCTGTATATCCCAGAAACTGGATTAGCAGTAGATGGTAAAGAGGATGTCGTGCCTGTCTAGGTGAGCGCACCAGACGAAATAACCAATTATTTTTGTCTTGCTCGTTGGGGACGCACTGTAACCGTTCTAATAAATCATAGAAGTAATAACTTTTAAATGCCTCCAGCAAGGCACTAACACGAACTTTTCCCCCTCGACTTGCTAGGTTACGCTCAGTTAGTAACCAGAGGTAGCGATCGCGTATGGATTCAAGACCTGGAACTAACTCGCGTTGTTTCAATAGCCAAGCCACATCTTGAGCAATCCTCAAAAGAACGTTGTGGCAAGGGTCAGATGGATTTAGTAGGCGTGAGGATGTTTTCTCTATCGCTTGGTTGGCAGAGATTAGCTCGTAACGACTTCTTTTAGCCTGTGCCCGTACCTTGCTGTTTTCTAAAAAGACGTCATGGATTGGGCAAACTTCTACACCAGGCACTTGGTGGAGGCGGTGCCAATAGCGACCACCGTCAAATTGCTTCTGATCCTCCTCGGTACATACAGGACACAACCGTAACCATTCTGGTAAACAAATGCAGCTACCTATAATCCCAGAGCGCATCTGAGCCAGAAGCCCGTTCTTACCTTCCATATCTTGCCGCAAACAACTGACTCGATCTGATGGGAGGAATGGGCTGTAAAAGGGTAATAATGTATGGTTATCAATTAGCTGCTTAACTGCGTAACCATGCCCTCTGGGTAAGGCGGCTATTAAAATATTCAGGTGAGAAGGCAAGTCAACTAGGGCAGAGGCTGTTACACTTCCAAACAAGTCTTGAACCACTGACTTATTACTTGGATACTGAACTTGGTCAGCGTATCGGGCACAGATGCTGTAAAACAGTTCGTCAGGATAAGGTTCGGGGAAGAAAACAATCATCCTCACACTTTATGTAAAGTTCTAGAATCATTGACTGATGATTTTTCCGCATTACTAACAGCATCTATTGAAGCTAAAGATTCTAGAGCTGCATCAATTGCTTCTTTGACCTGTTGTGCTGCTAGAGGCCGTGATTGTGAACACATCTTAGCTCGGCGCAGCAACTGCCACTGCGTTGGACATATATTCTCTTCCAGGAAGCCTTTTGCGGCCCATTCAATTTTACGAACAGCAAATTCTTCGTGTGTTTCAACCATTTCAGCTAAAACTTTTGCTGTTAACGGAAGCCTATCAAGCTGAGTTCGCAATGGACGGTATTTACCTGTGTCTCTACCAATCTGTGCCACCGTTACACGTACAGGGGATGCAAGATTGCTTCTAATATATACTGCCGCAGCCTTTACTTCTGCCGCCAGTTCAATGTCACGTTTTTCCCAATCCACTTCTGATGACGGCAACTTTTTTCCTTTTTTACTTATAGGAGGTGGCAGATGAGTTTCTAACCAATCAGGACAATTCCTCCGAAGCCAATGATAAGTATATGAGCATATTTCTATGAGTTTTGATCGTGATAATAAGGGATGCTGTTGCCTAACTTCTAGGAAATTCTTTTGATGATTCTCCAAAAGATTGAGTTTTTTCGTTTCAGGATTTGAATTTGAACGATAATAAAGAAGATTAGGAGTTAATTGGGTCGATTTTTCAGAACCAACTCTTGGAAATGTTAGTTCCAGCAAAGCTGCTTGACGTTTAATCGTAATCACGTGAACCCCAAGCCGCTTTGCTATTTGCTTGAGACTAATTGCCTCATCATCCCATAACCTCATCAAAGTCAACTCCCAAAGCGACCCATAAATTCTCGTATATGGTAACTTCCGAAATTGCTCTTCAGCACCAGTGTCTGAACTTTTCCGAGAGTAAGTAAAGCCACAGATGCACTGGAATGTACCGACAGGCTCACTACGTTTTTTGTGATAGGGTGTGAGCTGACATTCCTTAATCACTTGCTGTTTGTAGTGTTGACACACCGGATTAAGACAGGGCCAAGGTCCATCTCCAAAAGGTTTCAATTTAGTAGTAGTAGAAAGTTTCAAAACCTCTTCAGCCGTATATCCTAGAAAATTGATTATTAGTAAATGACGAATAGGATGCCTTATCCTGCTCTTTTTATTAAATAAAGCGATAAGCCAATGATTCTTGCTCAGTTCGCTAAACTCACATTGAAGCAGTTTTAAAATTGTAGGAGAGTAGTGGCACTTAAAGGCTTCTATCAGTTCATCTTGTAAAACCCTACCTTGGAATGTAGAAAAACCACGTTCTTACAAATTCTTAACATAAAAATTATGTAAATAATCATTACTTAAAGACAAGTTTTTCTGCTTCAAAAGCCACTCAGCATCACGAGAAATTTTCAAAAGATTTGCCCGATCATAAACTGATAAATTCAATGAAGATGGGTTAGTTTCACTTATTGAGCATTCAGCAGAAATAAAGTTGTATTTGCTACTTCTGTTTCGTTTTAACACTCCGCTGTTTATCACCGCAATTTGATGTATTGGACAAACTTCGACACCTGGCACTTGATGTAAGCGATGCCAGTAGCATTCACCAAATTGTTTTTTATCTTCTTGGACGCATAGAGGACAGAATCGTAGATAAGTAAACATCTGTATATGACCTGCTAAGAGTCCCAAGTGTCCATAACTAAGTTGCTGGTTACTTCCTCTCATCTCCTTCCGAATTAAGCTGATTAGCTCTTGCGGAAAGAACGGACTGTAAAAAGGCAGCAGTGTATGGTTATCAATTAAGCGGTCAACTGTGTAGTAACCTCCTGGTGGTAAACCCGTAACCAAATCATTCAGGTGCCCTGGTAGTTCTACTCTTGCCACAATACGCTTATTCCCAAACAGTTCTTTAACTACAGATTGCTTATCTGGATACTGCATTCGATCGGAGTATCGCGCACAAATGCTGTAGAGCAGTTCATCTGGATAAGGGTCAGGGAAACATGAAATCATTAAGCTATAATCTCCAAAAAGTATTCAGTGATGGGTTGAATGTAACCTGCCTCTAGGAGAGCTTCATAAGCGGTAATGCTACATTGTTTTCCATCTGAAAGAATATTAATCAATCTTTTTTCCCCTTCTGATTTTTTGGGATATTTATTTGAATTCTTTCGAGCCTTACTCGGAGAATCATTGAAAATATTTGTCTGACCTGCTATCGACTCTTGCTTAAAGAAATCAGAGTTTTGCTGTTGGACTTGCTCCGGTTGCTCTATTTTGTGATTAACTAAGCCTTCAATAGGTTCTGAGGAAGGAGTGGGTGAATCATCTACTAATAGTTGCTGCTGCTCTTCTTCTATGAATTCGTCAATATTAATTGGACGGACATCTTCACAGTTTCTAAGCTTCTCTGTGTTTCCTGCTTTCAGGGCATCTAGAACTTCCCTCGCCGTGCGTAAACAATCCTTAGCCACTGACTTGAAGATTCCTACTGTCAGTTTTTCCTTACCTGTCGAAATAGCTCGTGCCTGCGCCAACATGAAAACTTTGATTGCAAGGTCAGTAATTCCTTGACATTCGTAGTAGAGAGCATGACTCAACTCAGGAGTCCATTGACAAGGGTTGCGTATATACTGATATGGCCAAAGTGCATGAGTGAATATGGTCCAGTCTTCATCCTCATTCATTCGATCCCAGATAAAATCTCCCTGCCCCGTACCTCGACGGATTTGACGAAATTCACTCCCTAAAACCGACCAAGCTTTGTAAGTTCCTACTAGAACTACAGGAAGACCGATAGTATTAATCAGCTGAACGAAGAAGTCGAGAATTTTTTCATAACCACCGACATTTAATTTAGTCAATCTTTGGATTTCATCGATCACCAGTACTCCAAGATTGACATTTGAAGCAGCAAGAGCCACGTAGGGCATCAATTCATTGACTGTTTTGCGACCATTGTTAGCATAATTTTGGTAATATGACGTTCCTAAAATGTCATCAACAGCTTGAAAGAAGTTGAGACATAGACCTTTAATTGAGCCATCAGCGGGACATTCCAGAATGAGCCATACTAGCTGCGTGTTAGTATGAATTTGGTTTTGGTAGCGATTGTGATAGATGACTTGGGGATAGAGGTCTAGGATTGCTTGTACAGTTGTAGACTTGCCGACTCCACTGATACCAAAAATTGTAAAACCTGTAGCTGTTGACCGCCGACGCCTGTTACCTGTACTACCGGAGCGTAAAGTCTCTACCTTCTTATTTATATTTTTCCAAAACCCACTACTTACCGGGTTGCGAGCTATATATCCCGAACGCAGCATTCGCGAGAAACGCTGCTCCAAGTCGAGGTGAGGGGAAAGAACGATGAAAAGTTCGAGTACATTTTGAATTAGATGTAAGCGCTGGTGAGCGGGTAAATTACGCTCCTCTTTCAAGAATTCAGGGTAGAATGCCAGCTTTTTAATGATGTCGTCTTCGGTTTTAATTTCAGGTAGCGCTTCAATGAGTGGATTTCCTTCATAGATAGAAATTTCATCATGGTAAGTCGCTTGTTCTTGAGTTCCTCTAAAGACTAAGAGCGGTGGCTTTATCAATTTTTTACTGAATGTCATTGTTCAATCGCCTCTGACGTGTTGACGCAATTTGTCAAAAGGTCGATGAGGCGGTACATACTCCTCATCATCTTTGCCAGGTTGAGCAATGGTTGGCATAGGAATCACTTGCCCTAGTTGGTCGGGAAGCTTGTCTGGTGTTAAATCCCAAGCTTCAGTCTTCCGCTCGTGACTACGTTCTTCGTTACGGTTTTGGCGGATATTCTTGATACGAGACCGCTTGCTTTGACCATCATCAGTCTTTTTCGCCTCCTCAGTTGCCTGATTAAGGATTTTGTTGGCTTGAGCATTATGTTTTGCTTTAGACTGCTGTCTGCGTGTCCTAGAAGCCTGCTTGTTTACCTCTTGCCGTCTGTAGTAGTCTTCTACTTCACGAAAGTCGCAACCTTGGAAGCCTTGATCGACTTCAAGTAAACGGCAAACTTCCATGTCTTTGCCGCTATCAAGACGTATGTAGATGTAGTCAACAAGGCGTGGGTCATAGGCAACAGTAATTTTCCAACTCCCTTTACTTCTTGCCTTAATAAACCACTGTTGACGTATAGCTAATTCACAGGTGTAGTGCAACTTCTTGAAGTAGATACAGCCTTCACGGGTTATGGAAGCTTCTGCTGTTGGGAGGAGGTTCAGACGGATATTTTCAGGTGGTTGCCAATGAAGCGAACCGACTCGATTCTCGGCTCCCCACTGCCAGAGATCGACCGGGTAAGGTTCGAGTTCATCTTGAATCATGAATTCATCCATCGGGTATTTGTTCAAACGTTTTTCACTGTTGTGATCCAGAATGGCAAGAATCATCAACCGCCGAAATTCATACAGAGTCAGAACCCCATCAAGCCGATAGTCTCTTTCTCCTCGTTCAGGAAGTTTTTTGACAGAACCTGGGAGCCAATGAATGGCTTCGTTATTTAACTGATTAAAGCTCTGCTCAACAATACCTTTCATGTCTGCCCGGTAAGGAGGCGTATTATCGACATCTACACCGAGAGAGTCCACCAGGTTATTTGCGTTATATCCTTCAAATTCACCTCGATCTGCCAGGATGGCTTCAGGAAGATGATGGCTAGGCCATTCAGCTTCTGTAATTTCAAAATCAAACTTTTTGCAAAATTCAACCTTATCTGCTGTAGCATTTTCCAGGGCTAACATTGCACCTAGCCAGCTTGCAGGTTCGAGGGTGACGACAAACCCGACAATCACACGGCTGAACACATCGATAACCAGATAAAGTGTGGGTCTACCGATAATCCAGCCTCGGTTTAGCGAACTTACTAGATAAACATCAGCAATCGTTGCGTCGATTTGAAAGAGTGACCCAGGGCCAAAAGCCATCTGAGTTGAGTTTCCCACGATAGTCCGATGACTTAAGTTATATCGACGTTCGCCTTTACGAGTAATGAGTTTGCGAGTGATATCAGAGCTTTTCTCATACCAGTACTGAAACTGCCCCAAGCTAGGTAATTTTTCTGCTGGTGGCAGAATAGGCTCCTTGGCACCATCGGCAAGTTCTCTATATCCGATGGGAAAGAACTTTTCGAGGGTAAGTTGAAAAGCCTTGGTTAGGGGTCTTTTTTGCGGGGTTTCGTAGAATAACCGGATACCTTTACGAAATTTCTTCTCTATCTCGGCATCAACATTAACTCCAAGCTCCTCATTTCTGGCTTGAGCAAGGAAGCTCTTGCGACCTCTTTTGCAACCATCACTTCGCTTCTTCTTACCTTTCTCACCGCACTTATTAAAGTCAGGTATGATGGCATTTTTTGTCTGACCTCGTTGCCAATACCGTCGTAAGTCCTTGCGAATAGTTGGTTCTGTTCTTCCTGTCTGTTTAACCGCCTCTTTAATCAACTGGCTCCGCTTAACAGGATCGAACACCGACTCTTCTTTAGTTACGATTAGCGGGACTTAAACAGATTTCAAGCCCAAATAAAACCCAAAGCAGCTTTATAGGCTGAGAATACATCTCGATTAGCGTTCACCCACTCCATAAAACGGAAAGACATCGCTGTCCG
>NZ_JACJPB010000047.1:0-145734 GCF_014695825.1 Coleofasciculus sp. FACHB-542
GGCATCTGGTTCACCTCTTTGGGAATCAGCACGATGGCATTCAACCTGAATGGTTTCAACTTCAACCAGTCAGTGATTGACAGCCAAGGTCGGGTGATCAACACTTGGGCAGATGTCATCAACCGCGCCAACCTGGGTATGGAAGTAATGCACGAGCGCAACGCTCACAACTTCCCCCTCGACTTGGCAGCCGGTGAGTCTACTCCAGTGGCTCTGATGGCTCCCAGCATCAATGGTTAATCGCTAGAGACAAGATATATCGCGTCTCTACATCAAAAGCGCCTCCCGCAAGGGGGCGCTTTTTTATTGGGAACCACAGATAGAGCCAGATTGTATCAATCCAATCTATCGGGGGTTTAGGATAAATATGGAAGCATACAGATTGGAGATAGGACAACGGTTTACACACGTCCCTTAGCTCGTCTCATCGAGCAACTGCAACGGTTGCCAGGAGTTGGCCCGAAAACTGCACAACGTCTGGCACTGCATATTATTAAGCGATCGCCCGAAGAAGTAGAAACACTGGCTCAAGCTTTAGTTGAGGCGAAAAAGCAAGTGGGTTTATGTCAGGTGTGCTTTCACCTCTCGGCTGAACCTGTCTGCGATATTTGCCGTAACTCTAACCGCGACAACAGCACGCTCTGTGTGGTGGAAGATTCCCGTGATGTGATTGCGCTGGAAAAAACTCGCGAATATAGCGGCAAGTATCACGTCTTGGGGGGCATCATTTCACCGATGGATGGAATTGGCCCCGACCAACTAAATATTCAACCGCTGGTGCGGCGAGTCAGCCAGCAAAAAATTAAAGAAGTGATTTTGGCAATTAGTCCTAGTGTGGAGGGTGAGACAACCACCCTGTACGTCGGTCAATTACTAAAGCCGTTTACCAAGGTGACGCGGATTGCTTTTGGTTTACCGATGGGCGGTGATTTAGAGTATGCCGATGAGGTGACACTAGCACGAGCCTTAGAAGGGCGCAGAGAGTTGGATTAAGCGAGTAGAACCCTAGAATTGCTAGATCCCTCTTCTGTCAAACTGGGGTGAAAGCTTGATTTCTCGCGGGCTGTAATACCGTAAATTCATCGAATTCTCTCAAAATGACACAAGAGGGAGATTAGCAATGAGTCATTAGCAGCCAGTAGATAATCTGGGTATTCTAGTCACTTAAATAGGGCTTCTAACTCAACTTTTGCTTAACGAAAGCCATCATCTGAGCCAATTGTTTTTTCAGTGCCGGAATTTCAGCGACTTGTTCCTTCAATCCCTTAATTTCAGCCTGCATTGCCGCCATTTTTTCATTTAATGCCTTAATTTCAGCAGATGCATCTGTAGAGTCAGCAACGGCTGCGGTTGTCTGAGCAGAAGGTGTTCCAGCTTGTGGGCGTGGCAATTTGGCTTTAGCGATCGCCGACTGGATTGCCTGATTTAAGTGCTTCTCATTGAAGGGCTTCTCTAGAAATTCAAAATACTCAAACGGTTCTGAAAGTTTCTCCATCACTTCCGCTTTCCGCCCAGAGATGACCACTAAAGGAATCATCTGGAGTTCGGGCGAAGCTTGAAGTTGCCCAAAAACCTCCCAACCGCTCATGCGAGGCAGAATCCAATCCAAAATAATGACATTCGGATGCTCTTGACGGATGAGATTAAGTCCCTCTTCCCCATCTTTTGCTTCTAAAACTTGAAAGTTGCCCGGAGGCAACATTTCTGGCAATGAAGCCCGAATTACTTTAGCATCATCAACAATTAGGATTTTTTGAGTTGCTCCCGCTTTCTGAACGTCGGGAGCCGTTGGGGTTCCTTTAGCGGCTGGTGCTGTTTGGGCACCAGCCGCAGCCGCTTGCCGACGAGGCAGTTTCGCCTTAGCCATTGCTGATTTCATCGCCTGAATCAGCGTCTTCTGCTCCAACGGCTTGGCAACAAATTCAAAATACTCAAACGGTTCTGGAATTTTGTGTGTAACTTCTTCTTTACGTCCTGATGTCACCACTAAAGGAATCTTTTGGAGTTCCGGAGAGACTTGAATTTGTTGAAAGACTTCCCAACTACTAGGCTGAGATGACAGGAAATCCAGCACGATTAAATTGGGGCGTTCTTTTCGGATTAAATTCAGTCCTTCTTGAGAGTCTTTTGCTTCGAGAACTTCAAAGTTACTCTGGGGCAATAGCTTGCGGACTAGACTCCGACTGGTGCTGCTGTCATCGATAACCAGGATCTTGTTACTTGGCATAACTAACTCCTAGGAGTGGTGACTGAGGACATTCCATGAAACAAGGAACTCAACCGTAAGAACGCCCCGATTACGAGTCAGATGAGCTGGAAGATTGAATGGGGACAGGATCTAAATGCTGAGGTGTATTCTATAAATGCTAGCGATTACTTCAGCTTTTGTTTAATGAATGTCACAATTTGAGCTAGCTGTTTTTTCAAGCCATCAACCTCACTAGGTATCGCTGCCATTGGAGCCACCTGTTTCTTCAAGGCGTCAATCTCAGCTTGCATCTTGGCAATCTTGGCATTTAACTGCTGAATGTCTGCTGACGCAACCCCTGAATCTGGTGGGACTGTATCCTTAGCGACGGCTGGCTGCGGTGCTGATGGTACTACCACCGGGCGGTTTCTTGCTTTTGCCATTGCTGTCTTGATAGCGGCAATCAGTTGCTTCTGGTCAAAGGGCTTGGGTATGAATTCAAAATATTCAAAAGGTTCTGAGATTTTCTCTGTCACCTCTTCTTTCCGACCAGACATTAAAACGAGAGGAATTGACTGAAGTTCGGGCTTACTTTGAATCTGCTGAAACACCTCCCACCCGCTCATTTTGGGCAAGAGAAAATCTAACATAATCAAGTTCGGGTGTGACTGGTAGATCAGATTCATGCCTTCCAGACCGTCTTTTGCTTCTAAAATTTCAAAGTTACCCGGTGGTAACATATCTCGTACTGTATTTCTGATCACTCGACTGTCATCAATCACCAGAATTTTGTGACCTGCCACGACTGACTCCTTAGGGGTAATTTAAAGAAAAACTAAAGTTGATTTGAGCCGACTGCTGCCTTGCCGCTAATTTCAGCAAGATGAGCGGCTAGCAGAAAACTGCCTCGCGTTCATACCAATCAGGATAATTTGGAATGTGTAGTACAAGTGTGTCTGCGCTACAGAACTATGATTTCTATACCCGATTACGGTAAACCAACGCTAGCGCCGTAATGGGGATTCTCATGAGTGCGTGGTATACAGCAACACAATGGCTTGCCTGATATCCTCACTCTTCGATCGTCTTGACATACAAAAACATAAAGCCAAAAAGCTAGCAGCGTGCCTAATTCTAGATTAATCCGGTCTGACCTGAAAGGGAAAAAAACTAAGGCAGAAGCAGAATCAGAGTTAGAGTCGAATGATTTAAGATTTGTATCATAGGACTCACGCATTGCCCGACAACGTAGGGGCTTTTTTGGGTTGTGCCTGTACTGGCTATCCTGTACTGGCTATATAGACAAAGGCGCAGGAAAGCAGGCGAGATAGTGGTTCTCACTCGATCCGAACCTCACCCCCAGCGCCTCAACCTTCACGGAGAGGGGAGAATATTGAACCAAATCCGCGAACAGAGAGGGGAAATATTAAACTCAAATCCGTGAACAGAGAGGGGCTGAGGTGGGGTTAAACCGTACTGCATCCAATAGAGAGTTGCTATGGAAATTGTTGTAAGCTCTTGAGTTTAGGAGTTTGGCTGCGTAAGTTCTGTATTATACGGATGCTCATTGAGCTGGTAGCCCAGAAAAAAACATGAATTTGCCTATCGAAACGAATGCTCGACAAATTCAGCCTGATGTACAAGCGTGGAGGTCAGAAATTGAGGCGCTACCGCCTTGGTTGCGACGCTCCATCGGGAAAGCTAGCGACATTTCGACGGTGCAGCGAATTATTAAGCAGCGGCAAATTCACACGATTTGCGAAGAGGGGCGCTGTCCGAACCGGGGAGAGTGTTATACCCAAAAGACAGCAACGTTTCTGCTGATGGGGCAAACTTGCACCCGTGCCTGTGCTTTTTGTCAAGTGGAGAAAGGGCACGCACCGATGCCATTAGATCCGGAAGAACCGCAAAAGGTGGCTCAGGCGGTGCAGTTGCTTTCTTTGCACTACGTGGTGCTGACTTCGGTGGCGAGAGATGATTTGCCGGATGGGGGGGCGAGTTGGTTTGCGGCGACGATGGCAGCGATAAGACAGATGAACTCGGAAACGCTGATTGAGGTGTTGACGCCAGATTTTTGGGGGGGTAAGGATGCGGTGGAGAAACAGCGGCAACGAGTCGCAACGGTGGTTGCAGCGTCACCCGTTTGTTATAACCACAATATTGAGACGGTGGAGCGTCTGCAAGGACGGGTGCGACGGGGGGCACAGTATGAACGATCGCTTGATGTTCTCCGGATTGTGAAAGAACTTGACTCCACGATTGCCACGAAATCCGGCTTGATGCTGGGACACGGAGAAACTGAAGCCGAAGTGATTGAGGCGATGACCGATTTGCGGAATGCTGGATGCGATCGCATTACCCTCGGTCAGTATATGCGCCCTTCCCTAGAACATCTACCAGTCCAAAAATACTGGACGCCAGAAGAATTTGAGCATCTGGGAGCGATCGCGCGGAAAATGGGCTTTGCTCACGTCCGTTCCGGTCCCCTCGTCCGCAGTTCCTACCACGCGGGAGAGAGTGTTTAAAGTCAAGAAACCACGGGAGGAAAAAAGAATTTTTCTATTGATCGTGCATCGGAAAAGCGCCTATCAAGGTCTACGCTGCTTTCAGGAAGACTGCGGTAAATGAAAATATTTCTATCGAGCCGTGCTAATTGTGACAGCTCTTTGGTATTTCTTGATAAAGTCCAAAATTAGGAGCAAATGCTTATGACTGCACAAGCCAAGAAACCAAAAGGTTCTCTTACCCAAACGAGTAAGCCTCCCTATCCTTTCCGCACTATCGTTTCGCTGATCCTCTTAGCTGGTAACTTCCTGGTTGCAGCGATTTATTTCCACATCATCAACCCGTAATCCATCTCTAAGAAAACTGAATCTACAGTTTTGAGGTTAGGGCGAATGACAACGATGAAGGCGGAAGGGAGAAGGATGGATAGCCTGTTGATTCATCCTTCATCCTTCATCCTTCATCCTTTTAAAGGGTGCCCTTGAACAAGCCTTGGGGACGGACAAGCAGAATTAAGACCATGATCAAGAGGGCAACACCCTGCTTGTATTCAGACCCCAGGAAGGGGACGCTGACTTCTTGGGCGATACCAATGACCAACGCACCCGCGATCGCGCCGTAAGGGTTGCCAATCCCGCCGAGAATCACCGACGCAAACATCGGCAAAATCAAAAACCAGCCCATGTTGGGGCGTATGCCCGTAATTAGCCCGTACATGGCTCCTCCCAGAGACGTAAAAACGCCGGTAATTAGCCAAGTCCAAATCACTACGCGCTCAACGTTAATGCCGGAGACGCGGGCCAGATCGATATCATCCGCAACTGCTCTCATTGCCTTCCCGATTTTGGTGTTCTGCAACAGGAAGTGCAGCGCCAACATTGCCAGGATGGCTAAAACCATGACAACGATCCGGTAATAAGCTACGTTGACTCCGAAGATGTTGAGGGCGGAGGCAATTCGCAAATTGTAGCGCTGGTTGCCTCCTCCCCAAATGAAAATGATGCCATTGCGGAGAAACAAGGCAAGTCCAATCGAGATGATGATCAGGGTGGTAGGGGAGGCACGGCGTGCCCGCATTGGTTTCCAGAGCAGCTGTTCGCTCAGTAGCATCGCCGCCACCGTTCCCCCCGCGCCTAGAATCATTGACAGCCAAATATTTATCCCACTGATATTCGCTAACCAGGTAAGATACGCGCCCAAGGTCATAAAATCGCCATGAGCAAAGTTGGAAAGGCGCAAAATTCCATAAGTCAGCGTTAGACCAATCGCCGCTAGCGCAATGATGCAACCCACGGCGATGCCATTCACAATTAATTGAGCAGTTTGGATGTCCATTTACTTGACTCTCCAGTTAACTGGAGATTTCATAATAGCGATTGAAACAATAATCCTGAATTTACACTATGACACTACAACTGAAAGTTCCCAGCATGGCTTGTTCTGCCTGTGTAGACACGATTTCTAAGGCAGTTGCCACTCTTGACCCCACCGCGAAGGTAGAGGCTGATACCAAAACCAAGCTCGTAAGTGTGGAAACACAACAGCCAGCAGACAAAGTCAGGGAAGCGATCGCGAACGCTGGATATCCTGTCGCCTAGCGATAAGATTATCGCAAAGGTTAGGGGAAATTTGGATGCAGCAGTGGAGCAGAAAATTAACACTCGTCTTCGCCGCTGGCGCTTTGGGAGGACTGGCAAATAGTCTTGCTGTTTGGCTGTTTGGAGTTCTGGGCATCACTGCTGCCTTGGGGGTGAAAATTGCGCCAGCTTTGACCCCAGATTGGCTGTATCCTCGCATCGTTTGGGGCGGTTTATGGGGATTTCTCTTTGTCTTGCCTTTTCTGCGTTACCCCTCTTGGTTGCGAGGGATTGTCTTGCGAGGAATTGTCTATAGTCTTGCGCCGACACTGGCGCAATTACTGATTGTATTTTCGGTGAAAGCGAATCAAGGGCTGCTAGGGTTGAAATTGGGAGTTTTAACTCCACTGTTTGTATTATTTTTTAATGCAATTTGGGGCATCGCTGCGGCTTTTTGGCTTCAGTTTATCGAAGAAAAGCGAATTTCAACAAATAGCTACGAATAAGGCGATTTTCTTTGATTAGTTAGCCAGCCCTTCAAATCCCAAACTTCGAGAGAGAAGTCGGGTATCTCGCCTTCACAAACCATTTAAGAGTGCGATATTCAGCCGTATACAAAATCCGCTTCGGCGCGACAACCCTTACAAATTCCGTAAGCAGTGTCATCAGTACCTTCTAGCCATTCAAACTCTGTGCCTTTGCAGAAGGCACAGTACGCAGTGCTAGGTAAATTGCCAATGATACACTTCCATTTTGGTTCATTAAATGTTAATTCCTGCTCTAGTGAAGTTGCGGAATTAACAGGTAAACGCCATATTTTTTCTAATAAATCATTTACCCTAGCCGCTACGTCATTGATGTCTTGGATATTTAAGTAGCCACATCGGACAGCGCGACTTATCAAGACATCGGTTTTCTCCTCAATATGAACTAAGGTGTTGTTAGGAGCGATCGCTCTACATTCCCAGCCAGCAGAGATAGGGACTTCTTTTTGGTATGCCAAAATTAAGCGATCGAAAACGTTGAGTTGATTTTCAGTAACAAAAGCAACCCAGCGCTCGCCCCCAATTCGTTTGAAAGCTTTACCGAGATGAGCTTTTAACAAAGTATCGAATCCTAAAATATCTTTATCTACTTCTTCGTGACCTAAGTAAAGGTTGCGCCGCTTCGTATCAGCCAAATCAAAAATTGCTAGATAACCAGGTAACAATGGCTCTATGCAAAGCTTTAATTCTGCAATTAGCTGGTCGCGCATGAGTGCCTTCTTCTAAACAGATGGGGGTGGTGGGGTAGCGAGAAGCGGAATTATCGATGCATACGTGATCGCGCTTTTCAGAACCAATATGGCACACAAGATTTTTTCTCTAACCCCCTTGACTCTCCAGTTAACTAGAGAGATTAACCTAAAATCATCGAGTTAGAGAAAGTTATGGAAACACATTCTCTGAAGTTACAAGGAATGAGTTGTGCGGCTTGCGCTGGTGCGATAGAAAAAGCGATTCGCAATGTTCCAGGCGTCAGCGAGTGTAACGTTAACTTCGGCATGGAACAGGCGACTGTTAAGTACGAGCCTCAGCAAACGAGTTTAGAGGAAATTCAGCAGGCTGTCACCGACGCCGGATATACAGCCGCGCCAGTTCGAGAATTCGGAAGCAAAGAAGATGATACCGAAGCAGCCACCCGCCGTCAGGAACGGCAAGATTTGGCGCGGAAAGTGGTATTCGGCGCAGCGATTAGTATTGTGCTGGTGGTGGGGTCAATTCCGGCAATGACTGGATTGCACCTCCCCTTAATTCCGGCATGGTTGCATAATTCTTGGGTGCAGCTAGTGTTGACAACGCCAGTTTTATTTTGGTGCGGTCGATCCTTTTTTACAGGTGCGTGGAAAGCTTTGAAGCGTCACGCGGCTGATATGAATACGCTGATTGCGCTGGGTACAGGTGCGGCGTATTTCTACTCGCTGTTTGTGACTGTATTTCCAGGATTTTTGGAGGGAATTACAGATGTCTATTACGAAACAGCGGCGGTTGTCATTACTTTAATTCTGCTAGGACGGTTTTTAGAAACTCGCGCCAAGGGGCAAACGTCGGAGGCGATTCGCAAATTGATGGGTTTGCAAGCGAAAACGGCGCGTTTAATCCGCAATGGACAGGAAATCGATGTTCCGGTTGAAGCTGTCCAAGTTGGCGATGTGGTTTTAGTGCGTCCTGGCGAACAAATCCCCGTGGATGGGGAAGTGGTAGAAGGTACGTCTAGTGTCGATGAAGCGATGGTGACGGGTGAAAGCTTGCCTGTGAAGAAACAGGCGGGGAATGAAGTGATTGGGGCGACGATTAATAAAACTGGCAGTTTTCAGTTTCGGGCGACGAGAGTTGGACGAGATACCGTTTTGGCTCAAATTGTCCGACTAGTGCAACAAGCGCAAGGTGCCAAAGCCCCCATTCAGCGATTGGCGGATCAAGTAACCGGGTGGTTTGTGCCAGTGGTGATTGCGATCGCGATCGCTACTTTTATTATCTGGTTCGACGTGATGGGCAATCTCACAATGGCCCTGATGACAATGGTGGGAGTGTTAATTATTGCTTGTCCCTGTGCTTTGGGTTTAGCAACGCCGACTTCTGTGATGGTGGGAACCGGAAAAGGTGCAGAAAATGGCATCTTAATTAAAGGTGCTGACAGTCTGGAAGTGGCGCATAAAATTCAAACGATTGTGTTGGATAAAACGGGGACTCTAACTCAGGGAAAACCCACCGTTACCGACTACATCACGATGGTAGGAACTGTCCACAGCAATGAGATAAAGCTATTAAAGTTAGCGGCAGCAGTTGAACGCAATTCAGAACATCCTTTGGCTGAAGCGGTTGTAAGGTATGCCCAATCTCAGGAAGTGCAGTTTCCATTGCCGGAAGCGAAAAATTTTGAAGCGATCGCGGGTAGTGGCGTTCAAGGAATTGTATCCGACCGACTGGTGCAAATCGGTACTCAGCGTTGGATGGATGAATTAGGGATTGAAACGCTACCTTTGCAAGGACAAAAAGTTGCTTGGGAATCTGCCGGAAAAACTGCCGTTTGGATTGCGGTAGATGGCGAAATGCAGGGATTAATTGGCATTGCCGATGCCCTCAAACCCTCTTCAGCAGGCGTTGTGCGATCGCTACGCCGCATGGGTTTAGAAGTGGTGATGCTAACCGGGGATAATCGCAAAACAGCAGATGCGATCGCGCAAGAAGTTGGCATCACGCGAGTGTTTGCGGAAGTCCGTCCCGACCAAAAAGCCGCTAAAGTCCAGGAACTGCAAGCCGAAGGTAAAGTGGTGGCAATGGTAGGTGATGGCATCAATGACGCCCCAGCACTGGCACAAGCAGACGTGGGAATCGCGATTGGCACTGGAACCGATGTCGCGATCGCTGCTAGCGACATCACTCTCATTTCTGGCGACTTGCAAGGTATTGTTACTGCGATTCAATTAAGTCGCGCCACGATGCAGAATATTCGCCAAAATCTCTTCTTTGCTTTTATTTACAACGTCGCTGGAATTCCAATCGCTGCTGGTATTTTATTCCCGATTTTTGGTTGGTTACTGAACCCAATGATTGCGGGGGCAGCGATGGCATTCAGTTCGGCTTCTGTTGTCAGTAACGCTTTGCGCTTGCGGAATTTTCAGCCGCGAGTAAATTTCTAACTACATAGAAAAGGAGGAAATATGGTAACTCAAAAAAATTTGTTGAGTAATTTTCTAGGTTTGTGGATTTTGCTCTCGGTTTTCTCAGGAACACCCGCAAAAGCCGCTTCAGCCGAGGCACCAATGCCCACAAACCAATTTCGTCAAATTAAGCAACCTTTTGAGCTAAAACTGGGTCTTACTTTAGGCGGGTTGGCTTTAATTGGGTTAGAACTTTGGTGGTTTCTGGTGAGTAAAACTCAAGCTCAACAAGCGACAGCAAATCAAGGAATTCAGGAACTGACTATCCAAGTAGATGGCGGTTACGATCCAAATCGAGTCATCGTGAAAGCAGGGCAACCTGTGCGGCTCAATTTTTTCAGAAAAGACCCCAGTATTTGTCTGGAAAAAATCATTTTACCGGATTTTCACATTGCTAAAGATTTGGATTTGAATCGGATGACACCTGTGGAATTCACACCAAAAACCCCAGGCGAATATCCCTTTACCTGTGGAATGAATATGGCTAGAGGTGTCTTGGAAGTAAAAGCAGCCGGAACGGCAAATCAAGAGGAGTAAAATAATGAAAAATAAGTCAATGCTTTTGGGTTTGGTTGGTTTAGTGGCAGGAAGCGCGATCGCTACAGGCGCAGTCACTCATACGATGAAAATGAAGGATGGAACGATGCAAGCGACCTCGACAAACACTAGGAATGACTCCCATAAGGGGCATCACACGGCTGGAACCGACCCTCATGAGGGACATCATATGGGGCACGGATCGAAGCACGAATCGGCGCACGAATCGATGCCTGAAACTGAGGCAGCGCAGGCGAAGCTGACGATTCAAGGAACGATTACCCCAAACAAACCCGTTTCTTTAGCGATTGATATTCAAGACAAATCCGGGAAAGCGATCGCTAAGTTTGACACTTTTCAAGAAAAACTGATGCACTTGATTGTTGTCAGTGACGATCTCCAGTTTTTCAGCCATCTTCATCCCACATACAAGCAGAATGGGCGTTTTGAAGTCGAGGCAAGTTTTCCTCAACCGGGTAATTACACTCTTTTGAATGACTACAAACCAGCCGGTCAAAAGGAACAAGTCTCGGCAGTAAAAACACAGATTCCTGGTAAAATTTTATCTGCGCCAGCAATCGATCTAAATCGGTTTAAAACTTTCGGAAATACAAAAGCGAATCTTGTATTTTCTGAGTCAACCCTCAAAGCAGGTAAAGATGTTACCTTAACGTTTGATCTGCGAGACGCTTCTAACACTCAACCCGTCAAAGACTTGCAACCGTACTTAGGAGAAAAAGGTCATTTAGTCATTCTCCGACAGTCACCAAGCTTAACAGCCGCAGATTACATTCACGCCCATGCCATGAAAGATACTCCTGAAGGTCAGGTTCTTTTCCATACCAAATTTCCCGAACCAGGAAAATATAAACTCTGGGGTCAGTTTAACCGCAACGGTAAGATTGTTACCGCTGATTTTTGGGTAGAAGTTCTCTAACACAATGAATTCAACCCCTTGAGCATACCTATAGCAATCCTAATTTCACTCGCAACACCATTCTTTCTCTCTTCTTCTCTTCTCTCTGCGCCCTCTGCGTCCTCTGCGGTTCGTTAAAAACAACAAAGATAAATTTCACATTGGATTGCTATAGCCTTGCTCAACAAACTTAGACAAACTTACCTCATCGGAAATGGCTAACTTGATGTAGACAATAAACACAATTCCTAAGCTTCTTCTCCCCAAGTTTTTAGCTGAAAATACACTAACACCAGCGTTACTGCTAACAGCACAGTTGCCGCCGCTGCGGCATAACCAAAATCAAATTGGGCAAACGCTTGGTCGTAGATGTAGTAAACCAGCAAATTAGTCGAGTTTAATGGCCCACCGCCGGTGATGACGTAAACTTGCTCGAAACTCCGCAGGGTAAAAATAGCCGTCGTGACAGTGGCAAAGATGAGAGTTGGACGCAATCCTGGCAGGGTAATGTACCAAAATTGCTGCCAGGAATTGGCACCATCTAGTTCTGCCGCTTCATACCGGCTGGGAGGAATTGCCTGCAATCCTGCCAAAAACACGACCATATTGAAACCCAATTGCTTCCAAATGCTTAACAAAATCAGCACTGGCATCGCCCAAAACGTGCTACCCAGCCAGGAAATCGGTTCAATTCCGATAGCATTTAGAAATGCGTTAACTGGCCCTTCGGTTTGAAACAACCAGCGAAACCCCAAACCAGCTGCCACAAGACTAACGATTGAGGGGATAAAATAGGCAGTTCGCAGGATTCCTCGCAGGGCAAAGGCACGATTTAATAGCACTGCTAAACCCAAAGGAATTACCAAACTGGGAATCACCGTGGCAATGGTGAAATAAGCGGTGTTACCGAGAACTTGCCAAAAGTCAGGACTCAGCATGAGACGCCAGTAGTTTCTCAATCCCACTAAGCGCACACCCGCAGAGGTAAAGCTACCCGTGGTAAAACTGAGGTAAAACAAATAAGCGATAGGCCATAGGAGAAAAAGCCCTAATAGAATTAAGGCAGGGGTCAGAAAAATCCAGGCAGCGATCGCATCATTATCTAACAGATGCCTCCGAGAAAAGTGCGTATTTTTCATTGAGCGATTGGCTTACCGTTGAATGTTAGCGTCGTAGCGTTATTCTACCTGGCGGCACTGGTAAGATCCTGTTAATCTCCTGTTAGCAACTGATAACGTGAACATAACCGTATTCAAGCAACGCAGCCAACACCCTGGTTTCCGAATGCTTAGCGGATTGCTTGGGTTACTCGCTATCTATGGATGTAATTCAACCAATACACCTTCAGATTCTTCTTCTCCCAGCGCTGCTAATGCCAATTTAGGGACAGATCGATGGGTAGGACAATGGCAAGTCAACAATCCATCATCCAGTCAGGCGGTAAAATTTGTATTGACGCCAGAGGGTAAATTATTCCTCCTCCCGCCGGAAACATCTTCTGAGCCTCCGGTTGCTTATGAAATCCCGGTTCAAAAGCTTTCTGACTCATCCACTTTACCTCCCAATACTAAAATAGTTGATATTCAGGAAGCCTTTAACAATCAAGCAACCAAGGCAAAACAATCTGAAGGGAAAATGTACATTGGGGCGATGAATCGTTCCCAACAAGCTTATTACTTGGAAAATAATAAATTTAGTACAACAATCGAGCAGCTAGGGATTGGGATTAAGCCAGAGACAGAGAGTTATAATTACCAAATTGTGCCTCAAGGTAATGGCACTCAAAGGGTGATGCACACTGCCAAAGCCAAGCGCCCCGAACTTAATAGCTACACGGGTGCTGTATTTGTTGTCACAAATAATGGTGAAAATATTACAAGAACAGTAATTTGCGAAACAGATAAACCCTCATCCACGCCACCTGCAATGCCAACGCCTCCTAAGGATATATCTGGGGAAATCCAGTGTCCGGCTGGTTCCCATTCGGTAGGACGCTGAAGAGTTTATGAAAACGAATCCAACATTGGCTAAATCTATTCATAGCTAGGTCGATTTCTCCCTGAATCCTTATTTATGGGTTCTCCTTTTTAAGAAGGTATTTGAAATTTCCCCAAAATTCTGTAAGAGACCTTGAAAGAATGTTTATAAAATCGTATTCTTCAAGAAAAGATGTTGTCACTTGGATTCTTCTTCCATCTCCAGCAAAAGAGAAACCCGCATCGAAATTTATAGTAAACTTTAAATAGTTGCCAGATTGGCTAATTATGAAAATTGCCGGTTGACTCATAGAATTGAGTTCCGCTATCTCCCTTATGCCAGATACAATGCCTTGTACATCCGTTATAAATTTATCAAAATCTTCAAATTTAAACCAGATGCGATCGCTGTAATTATATTGAAGTTTAATTGTTGAAGAAATTTTACAGTCAATTTTTGCTGCAAATGAGGGTAAGTAATTAAGCTCTGTTTCTATAGGATATATTTTGATGTAAAAATTATTAGATTCAATTAATAATTCATTGTCTATTTCTAGCTCCATGACTTTCAATCCCTCAACATCTGATTCTAGCCCTAATTATATCCCCAGCCTAATTTCTCCAACGGTTCCTCCCAATCTTTTGAGCGATCGCTCTCCTTTAAAATTAGGTGTGATGGCGTCGGGAAATGGCAGTAATTTCGAGGCAGTTGCAGAAGCGATCGCGCAACAGCAACTTAATGCCGAAATAAAAGTTCTGATCTACAATAATCCCGGTGCAAAAGCCGCTACCCGCGCCGAAGGCTGGGGTGTACCCACTGTTTTGCTGAATCACCGAGACTTTAACAGCCGCGAAGCGTTAGATCAAACAATTGTGGAAACCTTGCAGCAGTATGAAGTGGAATGGGTAATTATGGCAGGTTGGATGCGTGTCGTCACCCAGGTTTTAGTGGATGCCTACCCAGATCGAATGATTAACATTCACCCCAGTTTGTTACCGAGTTTCAAGGGGATTCGAGCAGTTGAACAAGCCTTGAATGCAGGGGTAAAAATAACTGGCTGTACCGTTCACCTGGTAAACATGGAAGTTGATGGCGGCAAAATTTTACTACAAGCAGCTGTCCCGATTCTTCCCGACGATACATTAGACACGCTACACGCCCGGATTCAAGTTCAGGAACACAAGATATTACCGCAAGCGATCGCTTTGGCAGCAGCGCGATCGCATTAACAAGATAAAAAATATATCGTAATTTTAAACGATTCGTTAAGGCGCGATTCCCGACTTCTTTAAGAAGCCGGGAATCTAAACCACTGACATTTCACAACGTTCTATTCCCGATTCTTAAAATTTATGCCTTTTTGGTATCCAGCTTCCAAAGGCAGCTGGAAATTAAATTCGTCGTAATGTGAGCCACAATTGGCACTAGCAAATTACCCGTCTCCAAGGCGCTATAACCGAGTAGCAATCCTACAGTGGTTGCCCACGCTGCATAAGGCCATTGTTGAGGGCCACTCAGATGTAGGATGCCAAAGCAAAAACTCGATCCTACTAGCCCAACCCAGTTTAATCCCACTGCTGGCAGCATTACACCTCGAAACAGTAATTCTTCGCTTAAACCGGGCAAGAGTCCTAACCAGATCAAATCAGGCCAAAATAAGGGTTTTAGCACTAATTCTAGGTAGTAGTCGGCGCTGCGCTGATAACCAGGCCATAGGCGATAGATGACGCTACTGGCACCCGTAATTCCTAGCCCAATTGCGACGCCCAAAAGTAATGCTTCTAGGGTCGGGCGCACGGGCATAACGGAAAACGCGCCGAAATGCAGGGACAGCTTGGCGATGACGAGCAATACAACCGCTGTCACCCCCATCGCAATTAAAATTTGGGTGCGCGTCAGGGATTCGATTTCCGGATCGGTAGGAAGCTGTTTTGCCACTTCGGAAAGATGAAGGATGAAGGGTAAAAGTAGAGGATTGTCCGCCTTACTGAATTCTGACTAGCGAAGACAGGGTTGGACTAATGGCACCTGGACTAATCCCAGCTCGATGGGCCACCAAGACACCGAGTGCTTCTAAATATGAGTTTACCCGCAATGCTTTAATTCCCACTTGTTCTGGAGGAACTTGCATTTGAGTTTTATTTTCTTCGACGGCAATAATCTGCGATCGCGTTTGGCTTAAACTCAGGATTGCACTGCCGCCACAAGCAGTTGCGGGTACGACGACGGCATCGACTCGATCTGCCCACACATCTCCAGGTAAGGTCGTACCACTGTGGGGTTTTCTAATAAACTGGGGGGCGCGACTCAGACCAACTAGAACGCAGGGTAAAAAAGTATAGCCCAATTCCTCGGCAGCTGAGCGGGGAGACAGGTGCGGATCGAGGGGCAGGGGTAACAAAGCTGGGGCGTGGGCACAGGGGATTTGAAAGGTTCGCACGATCAGGTGACTAATTACAGCTTCAGCACCGGCGAGGGGGTCAACTCCCTGCCCGTGTCGGTAACTTTCCAGCGCCTCGGTTTCGATGTCATCGGGGAAACGGGCAACGACTGCGATCGCTTCTGCCCTCGCCTTAGTAATCAGTACCTCTGCTGCCCGTAATAAACTATCAGGATTTCCAATCGTCCCCCAACTAGCTCCCGATGCCGCTGTCCGCAGTTCCACCCCTAGCGGGGCGTCTGTCACCACATAATCTGTGAGATTCAATCCCAGCGTGGCTCTCGTGGCATCCGCTGCCTGGAGATGCCGCAACCGCAGTTCGGGTTCAATTCCTTGGTCGAGGATTAAACCGACCCGGTTCTGATGCACGGGTCGCAGTCCCCAGCACCCAGCCGCAAATTTGTCAAGTCCGTAGCCTTCCACATAGAAAGCGTTGGGCAAATTCCAGTACAACTGGGCACCGTTGAGGACATTGGGGTGGGTAATCAGGATGTCAGAGATTTGCGCGATCGCTCTTGCCACTGGCAGCGCATCCCCCGCATATCCCCCAACTGCTGCCCCAACCCCAGTCGGGACAATTAAGACAACCGTGTAAGGACGCCGATTCACTGAGCTGAGTCGGATGCGACTGTGATGATTGCCTCAACGTGGGCTTTCTGCTGTTCGACATCTACAGAAGCGATCGCCCAGCGCAAGGGTTCTCCCCGTTTTTCCAATTCTGCCTCAATAGCAGAGTGTAACTGCACTGGCGATTCCTGAAGGTCAATTTCTGCGGTAATAAAGTGTGTCGTCATCTTAGTGGTTCTAGTACGGAATATTGAAATACCAGTTTGCCCTGTGCTGAATTAAGGCTAAATGACCGCAGGCTTTGTTTGAAAAGCCGCGAAATTACTTGTCGAGTCTGAGTAGCCCTACTTCTGGAACTGCCCGAATTGTAGCTCGTACAGTTCGTCTTCTTTCCCACTCTCAATTTTCAAATCGGATCGGGGATAAGCGACGCAGAGCAGTACATAGCCTTGTGCCTGAAGCTCTGGACTGACGCCCATGCCATCCCCCTGTTCTACCTTGCCTTCTAGAACCTTAGCCGCACAGGTAGTACAAACTCCCGCATTGCAAGAGCTGGGTAAGTCTAACCCAGCAGCAGAGGCAACCTGAAGGATCGTTTTATCCTCTGGCACTTCAAGGGTCTGAGTATTCCCTTGATCGTAAATTTCAACTTTATGTGTCTTGGACATGAGCAGCAATGGCTAGAGGGAATGCTTCCCTACGGAAACTAAACTTTCTCTATTGTTCCATGAATCAATTAGCTACTCACCCCGGTCAAACGACAATGCTGGAAATGAGAAACCCCAGCTTTGGAGGAGCTGGGGTTGAAGAAATTTTCACGTTGTCTTTGTCTTAAAACGAGTAGAAAGTAAAGGCTCCAACAATCACTGTGAAGACAACAGCACTCAAGATGTTGTTGAAGAGTCGCCCTACTTCAGGATTATCTCCCAGCGCCGCATCGTTACGACCAGCGGTAAAGAACAACGACCAAGCTTGATTAGCAGTGATGGGCGCAAAGTTGTTGAAATCAGTGTTAAAGACAGTCGGCGCAAACTGATAGCGGGCATCAAAGTCAAAGTCAGTCTTCATAACCGAACTCCTAAGTATTGGAAATAAGTGTCTGAAACTTCTCTTTCTTCAGGTTTAGCTGACACTCAATGCAGTCAGAACCAGCAGGGTGACAAACAAAGTAGCGATCGCGCCTTGAAAAGCGTAGCGACGCTGCTGCTCTGGTGAAGGGGACTCGGCAAAGTACACCGCAGGCTCAGCTGCATAGTTGTTGAGGATGCCTCTTTCGTCGGTGGTGTATTTCATGGTTGTTTGTCCTGGTTGGTTGTATTGCTCTGTAAATCTTGAATAACTTAGCTGACACCCAATGCAGTCAGAACTAGCAGGGTGACAAACAAAGTAGCGATCGCGCCTTGAAAAGCGTAGCGACGCTGTTGCTCTGGTGAGGGGGATTCGGCAAAGTACACCGCAGGCTCGGCTGCATAGTTGTTGAGGATGCCTCTTTCGTCGGTGGTGTATCTCATGGTTGTCTTTCCTTTGTTTCTCTATATTAACTATTGTAACAGTATGTAAATAAATTGCAATAATCTAGAAACTTTTTGTTATACGCTTTGCTTTGGGCAGTGATAGGTGCTGCTTAAGTGGGTCTATCCGTTCGATGATGCGAGTGCATACAACAAAAAAGCGTCTGAGATTACTCAGACGCTCTGTGTAAATTAAATTGAAAAGCTAAATCTAGCCTTGTAACGCTTCGGCACCGCCGACAACTTCCAGAATTTCCTGGGTGATTGCCGCCTGACGCGCTTTGTTGTACTTCAGGGTAAGAGAACCAATCAGCTCCTTAGCGTTGTCGCTGGCGTTGTTCATCGCCGTCATTCGTGCTGCTAGTTCACTCGCTGCCGACTCTTGCAAAGCCCGCAGTAACTGGTTATTCAGATACAACGGCAGGAGGGCGTCGAGAATCTGCACTGGATCTTGCTCGAAGATCATGTCCCGTGGGAATTCTCGAACTTGGGTAGAGACTTTCTCCCGCGTTACCTCAAAACCGCCACCGCGAGTTGTGAGGCGGAAGATTTCATCATCTCTTGCTTCTAGTCCTTGCGTTGTCAGCGGCAGCAAGGTTTGCACCACTGGGCGAGAGCTGATCAAGGAGACAAACTTGGTGTAAACCAATTCAATCCGGTCTACATTCTCTGACAAGAACAAGGAAAGCAGTTCGTCAGCGATTCTGGATGCTTCTGCTGCTGTAGGAATTTGCTCTAAGCCAGTATAAGTAGCGTCAATCGGCTGGTCGCGACGCTGGAAGTATTGGATAGCTTTGCGCCCTACCAGCACAAATTTATAGTCCCGACCTTCAGCTTGTAGTTCCTTGGCGCGGTTTTCAGCGCGACGGATGACGTTGGTGTTGTAGGCACCGCAGAGACCGCGATCGCCTGTAATGACCAAAATTCCTACAGACCGAACTTCCCGGTTTCTCAACAGAGGCAGGTTAGCTTCTTCAAACCGCAGACGGTTTTGCAGACCGTAGAGAACCTGAGCGAGGCGGTCGGCAAAGGGGCGAGTGGCAGTCACCTGTTGTTGGGCGCGGCGCACTTTGGCGGCGGCAACTAGGCGCATTGCCTCAGTGATTTTTTTGGTGTTTTTGACCGACTGAATGCGATCGCGAATAAATTTTAGATTTGCCATAGTTTTGTCCGGTGTCAGTTGTCCTTTGCGAGTGGCTAATTACGAATAGCTAATTGCGAAGCGCTACTTTTTACAATTAGCTATTCGCGCTTAGCTATTCGCTTTGGACAAGTTACGCCATCGCCATGAAGGTCTTCTTCGCTTCACCGATCGCTTCCTTGAGAATGCCTTCCGCATCTTCCGTCAGCTGCTTCTCTTTGCGGAGGATTTCCATGTACTTCGGCTTGCTGGTTTTCAGGTACTCCCGCAGCGATCGCGCAAAAGGAGCCACCTTCTCTACAGGAATATCATCCAAATAGCCATTCAAACCTGCATACACAACTGCCACTTGCTCAGCCACTGATAGCGGCGAGTATTGCGGCTGCTTCAGAAGTTCCCGCAAGCGCTGACCCCGCGCCAACTGGTCTTGGGTTGCCTTATCCAAATCCGAGGCAAACTGAGCAAAAGCTTGCAGGTCGTCAAACTGAGCCAACTCCAGCTTTAGCTTACCAGCCACCTTCTTCATAGCCTTGGTTTGAGCCGCCGAACCCACCCGCGACACGGAAATACCAGGGTTCACTGCGGGACGCAAGCCAGAGTTGAATAGGTCGGAGGTCAAGAAAATCTGACCATCGGTAATCGAAATCACGTTGGTGGGAATGTAAGCGGAAACGTCCCCAGCTTGGGTTTCGATAATTGGCAGCGCGGTCATGCTGCCTTCACCCAGTTCTGTACTCAGCTTTGCCGCACGCTCCAGCAAACGGGAGTGGAGATAGAACACATCCCCAGGATAAGCTTCCCGTCCGGGCGGACGACGCAGCAGCAGGGACATCTGGCGATAAGCTTGGGCTTGCTTGGAGAGGTCATCATAGATGATCAGCGTCGCCTTGCCCTTGTACATGAAGTATTCTGCCAAGCTAGCGCCCGTGTAGGGAGCCAGATATTGCAGGGTTGCTGGGTCGTTGGCGTTTGCTGCTACCACAATGGTGTAGTCCATTGCGCCTCGTTCCTGAAGCACGTTCACCACTTGGGCGACGGTAGAAGCTTTTTGACCGATAGCGACGTAGACGCAAATCACGTCTTCTTCTTTCTGGTTGAGGATGGTGTCAACCGCGATCGAAGTTTTTCCGGTTTGTCTGTCACCAATGATTAGCTCCCGCTGACCCCGACCAATCGGAATCATCGCGTCAATAGCGGTAATGCCGGTTTGCATCGGTTCGTAAACCGAGCGCCGAGCAATAATTCCCGGTGCGCCTGATTCAATGAGGCGGGTTTCTGTGGTGTTAAGGTCTCCCTTTCCATCAATCGGACGAGCGAGAGCATCCACAACACGACCAATCAAGGCTTCGCCCACTGGCACCTGAGCAATCTTGCCGGTGGCGCTCACAGAGCTACCTTCCTGGATGTTGCGACCATCGCTCATTAGCACCACGCCCACGTTGTCTTCTTCTAAGTTCAGGGCGATGCCAACGCTACCGTCTTCAAATTCCACCAGTTCCCCGGACATAACCTTGTCTAGGCCATAAATCCGGGCAATCCCGTCACCTACTTGCAATACGGTACCCACGTTAGAAACACTAACGTCTCGGTCGTATTGTTCAATTTGCTGCCGAATAATGCTGCTAATTTCGTCAGGTCTGATGCTGATCATGGTTACTTGTTAAAGGAGGAAAGGGTTTGTGTTAAAGGTTGAAGGTTTTAAGAAGAATCCCTTCTCGAAGGGTAGCTTAAAGGTTGAAGCTCTCTATTTTGGCGGTGGTAGGTTGAACATTAGAAGTTAAGATTTGCAAATTTCACTTGCTTAACTTGCAAACATCTGAAAAGTTTCCACCGACAAACTGCTTACCTTTCCAACTCTCAACTTTCAACTTTAGGCGGCACTGTTCAGGCGTATGCCAATACGGCGCAGTTGTCCTCGCAAACTGGCATCCAATACCTGAGACCCCACTTTGATGATGACACCACCGATTAAATCTGGATCGAGTTTGGTATCGAGTTCTACTTGCTGGGCACCGCTAATCGCTTTTACTTTTTCACCGATGGCTTGCTGCTGAGACTCCGACAGTTCTACCGCTGAGATAACTTCTGCTAGAACAGTCTGATTCAGCTTCCGCAGAAGTGCCTGGAACTGTTTGCAAATTCCCTCTAGAAAGAGGATACGTCGCCTCTCTACCAGCAACATCAAAAAGTTGAGGATGTAGGGGTGAAGTCCATCGCCAGCAATTTGCTGCAATACCGCTTTTTTATTTTCAGCGCTTACAACTGGATTGCCCAGAAAATGCTGTAGATCCTCAGAACTTTCTAGGACTCCCAACAAAGATCGTACATCTTCGCCAAACCGCTCTGTCTGGTTCTGCGACTGAGCCAAGGACATTAATGCCTCTGCATACGGCTCTACGATTTCACCGCTAACCATACTACCTTTCATCAGCGACCTCCTACACTAGCGATGCTGCTGTCAATTAATTGTTGTTGAGCAGCATCATCCAATTGGCTTTTGAGTTGCGATTCAACGCGCTGCAACGCCATTGCAGAAACTTGCGCTCTGAGTTCAGCGATCGCTCGCTCCCTTTCAGTGTTCAAATCGGCAACAGCTGTTCTGTGCAAGCGCTCGACATCCATTGCTGCTTTCGCCAAAATGGCTTCTCTCGCTGCCTTCGCACTTTCTTCAGCATCTTTGCGGATTCGTTCTGCCTCCGCTTGAGCCTGAGTTAATTTCTGCTGGGCATCAGAGAGTGCAGCTGCTGCCTCTTTCTGGCGTTGCTCTGCTTCTCTAATCGCCGTTTCAATCCTTGCACGACGCTCGCTTAGGATATTTCCTAATAAGTTACGTCCAAAGTAAAACAGTACACCAATAAGAATTGCCAGGTTAATTAGATTGGCTTCAAAAATGTCCGGATTTAAACCGAAACCATGATGCCCCTCTGCCTCTGCTAATTCAGCGCCAGCTGAGTGAGCCACCTCGGCTAATAAGAAAAAAGTCCCCATGATACCCATCCCATTGAAGTATGAAGTTGGTCATTCGTCATCAGTCATTGGCTTTGGTCTAATGACTAATGACTAATGACTAATGACAGCTTTTCCTTCAAGCTCTCTATCTATTGACCAGCTGCTGTCCCAATATTTTTTCCAGAATTTGGCGACTCAGTTCGTCCACCTGGGTTTCTAGAGATTGCAAAGCTTCTTGCTTTTGCTGCCCAATCTCTATAGACGCCTGTTCTCGTTTTGCAACAGCTTCTTGCTGTGCCTCAGCTACTTGTTGAGCGCCTATTTTCTGGGCATCGGCTTGAGCATTTGCAATCAGCGCTTGAGACTGCCTGCGGGTATCCGCTAGCTGTTGCTCATATTGCTTTGCTAACTGCTCAGCTTTTGCCAAGCGTTCCCGCGCACCCATCTCATTCGATCTGATGTAATCGTCGCGCTCGTCTAGCACTTTAGTCAGTGGCTTATAGAAAACCACATTTAATACCGCTGCCAATAGCAGAAACTGCACTGCCATCAAGGGCAAGGTAGCGTCGAAATCAAACATTTCTTCCCTCTTTATGCTTGAACAGCAGTTTTAATGGCAAGCAAAATTATCTCACTTGTCATATTCTCTATACCCTCTAGGCAAGGGGTTCAACTTACATCAACAGGACTGGACACTAAAAACTTCGTTTGAGTAGAGACGTGGTTAACCACGTCTCTACTCAAACAAAAAATGTTAAGCGAAGGGGTTAGCAAACAACAGAACTAGGGCAATCACCAGACCATAAATGGTAAGGGATTCCATGAAAGCCAGGGTTAACAGCAAGGTGCCGCGAATTTTCCCTTCTGCTTCTGGCTGACGAGCAATACCTTCGACTGCTTGACCAGCAGCATTTCCTTGACCGATACCAGGGCCAATTGCAGCTAAACCAATTGCGAGAGCAGCAGCCAGAACTGAAGCAGCAGAAACCAATGGATCCATGATTATTTCCTTACCTTGAAGTACAGAACAAACAACAGAGAGTTTCGAGTAGAGACACGGCAATGCCGCGCCCTTACAAGTGTTGAGTTTTGAGCCAAGATTTTTAATCTTAAATCTCAAATCTCAAATTCTATCAACTGAGGGCATCCCGAATGCGATATGGAAAAGGAGGGATGATTTTATTCATCTTATATCCTTCTTCCTTACCTCTAAAAAAGGTCAATGCTCCTCATGCCCTTCATCACCATGCCCCTCCATCGCTTCATGAATGTATGCAGCTGCTAAGGTGGCAAACACTAAAGCTTGAATGGCACTGGTAAATAGCCCCAACGCCATAACTGGCAGAGGAATAAACAGGGGAACCAGTAGCACTAATACTGCTACTACCAGTTCATCCGCCAGAATGTTGCCAAATAAACGGAAGCTGAGGGAAAGGGGCTTTGTGAAATCTTCTAAAATGGCAATGGGTAATAGGATCGGTGTCGGCTCAATATACTTTTTAAAGTACCCTAAACCCCGCTTGCTAAAACCTGCGTAAAAATACGCTAAAGAAGTTAGCAATGCCAGTGCCACTGTGGTATTGATGTCATTAGTAGGAGCTGCTAGTTCTCCTTCTGGAAGGTGAATTAGCTTCCAGGGAACTAATGCGCCAGACCAGTTTGAGACAAAGATAAACAGAAACAGCGTGCCAATAAATGGCACCCACGGACGGTATTCTTTCTCGCCAAGCTGGTTTCTAGCCAGATCTCGAATGAATTCTAGAGCATATTCCATGAAGTTTTGGATACCTTTAGGAATTCTCTGAATATTCCGAGTTGCAGCTAACGAGGCAAGCAGAAGAATACCAATAACAACCCAGGAAGTTAGAAAAACTTGCCCGTGAATCTTAAGATTTCCCACTTGCCAATAAAGGTGATGACCAACTTCTAGTTTGGCGAGAGGGAATGAATTAAAGGCGGAAAGAATACTTAGCATTTCCATTCAATGAGGGTTCTCCAGGGATTAAAGAGTGGAGAATTCTAACACTGTCCAACCTATCGAGCGTCCGGGGGAAACAAAGTCCGAAGCATATAGACGATGAGGGAGGCTTTATAAGTCAGAAATCCCAAAAAAACGGGCAGAATCTGTAGCTTATTCACTTGGGTTGCGATTATAATCAACCCAATAAACAGAGCAAACCGAGTCTTACTCAGACGCTGTTTCTCTGCGCCAAGTCGCTCAACGTCTTTAGCCAACATCCTCAAGTAAACCACACATGTGCACGCCCCTATCAAGTAATTCAGGGCAATGTTGAGAGAGTAAAAAATCCAGACGGAGATAAAAATAATCCCGCTCAAAGCAAGTGTAGTCAGCAACAACTCTTGTTGAAGTTGGTAGTACTCTTGCATGGAGCCATCTGGTTCTGATACAGGCGAACCAGTTTGTGGTAACTCCTCGGTGGTCGGCGTGGTTGTTTGAGATTCGTTTGACAAGTTCACAACTGATGTGTTTCAGCTTGTGCTATTTGGTCTGACTACTACAGGTCAGAACCAAACATTTTGAATATACCATGCAGAGGTAACATTACTTAAAAAAGAATTAAGTCGATGTCAGCACATTAAAAGGTTCTCTCTGGTAGCGATCGCATTCATGCTCATGAGTTCTCATCCAAGAAGCATTTTTCGCATTCATGCTCATGGGTTCTCATTTAGGAAGCATTTTAGGCATCAGCGTGGGTATCGCCCCGCCCCTTGTTGTAGCAGCTTGCGGCGATTTTCTCTAGCTTTTTACTCAGCTTCCCCAATCAACGTGTATGCAGCCCAAGCGCTGGGTTGGTTGGGATATTGTTTCATTGTCGTCAGCATCGCGCTTCGCAAAGCTTGTGCTTTATCGGAGTTTTGTTGCAGATTTTGATAAAATTCGGTCATCAACAAGGCAGAAGGATTATCGGGTATCGCCCACAAAGTGACGATGACACTGGGGACACCCGCAGTAATTAAAGAGCGAGACAATCCAATCACGCCATCGCCGGTTAGTTTACCTCGCCCAGTGTCGCAAGCACTCAAGACAACTAACTCGGCATTGAGCTTGAGATTGAGGATTTCGCTGGCGGTAAGTAACCCGTCCTCTTGACCAGAAGGAGCCAGGGCGATCGCTCCCGGTACTCCGCTACGCTGAAAATCATCCAGCAAGCCGTGAGTCGCCAGATGAATCATCTTGGCTATGGGTAGCTTCTGAACAACTGCGGCTTCAGTGGCTTGTTTCCCAGTGAGGGCTTCTGTGTTTAGGAGACGAGCAATCTCCATCGCTTCCTTCTCGGCACCTGGTAGGGGCGAAAGCGGTTGAGGCTTTTCCCCTATCTTGGGCGCAAGGCTGGGCATCGTGGGATTGCCAACCACTAGGACATCTTTAACTGATACTGGAAGCCGTTGTCGTTGCTGACGGGTTAATGCCAGTACCTGAATTGAGGGAGCCGTGAGGATAGTGTGTTGTTCGATGAGGTATTTATTGCTGGTATCTTGGAGGGCAGCAAAGGGAACCAAGAACAGGGATTCTTGAGGAATAAAGATAACGCGGGCATTGGGGTCAGCAGGCAGGAAGTCGGCAATGGGTTTAATTAGTAGTTGATGGAGTTGCTGTAATCGATTAGTTTGGGTAGTTTCATCCAATCTAGTGATGATGCTCAAGCCGCGACCTCTGACACCCATCGATTCGCGGCTGTTGATAACAAGTTCTTCAAGGCTTGTATTTTGCTGCTGCCACAGGGGTTTTAGGTCAACACGACGAAAAGCTACTTTGCCTGAGGGTGGGATTACCCAAATATAGAGTTCTGATTCGCGAGCTTCTTTTTTACCTTGAATCTTGAAGTCGTCATAAATAATCGAATATTCAACCAGGGTGGCATTTTGTTGTTTGGCGATTTGTTGAATTTGCTGGGTGTTGGGTGGATTGGTAGAGATATTCGCCTGAGTAGAGGAAGGGGATGAGAAGCGTGTCGCCAGTAGTTCCACAAATGCCCTGGCACGACCGCTTTCCGCAACTTCTAGAGCCTCTGTGGGTTGATTTTGGGCAATCAGGACTTGTTGCAGCAGACGATAGGTGCGAGCTTGCTGCTCAAAAATTGACACTTTGTAGGCATCATTGCCACCCAATCGTTCCCGTAGAGATTTGTATACCTCAATTCCAGCGCGGAGGGTTTTTTCGGCTTGAGAGAGATTGCCAGATTCCTGAAAAGCCAGTCCCAGATTGGCTAGAGATTGCCCCTCACCCAAACGATCTTTAATTTCCCGTGCAATGGCTAAACGCTGCTGGTGGTAATCAATCGCCTTGGCGTATTCTCCTAGGTTTTTGTAGGCAATTCCCAGATTGTCTAGGGATTGCCCCTCGCCTTGGCGGTCTTTGATTTCTCGTGCGATGGCTAAATGCTGCTGGTGGTAATCAATTGCCTTGGCGTAATCTCCCAAAGAATTGTAAGCCAGTCCCAAATTACCCAGCGCACTTCCCTCCCCCAAACGGTGTTTAATTTCCCGCGCAATGGCTAAATGCTGCTGGTAATAGTCAATAGCTTTAGCGTAATCTCCTAGGGAAGAGTAAGCATTTCCTAGACTGCCTAGAGATGCCCCCTCCCCCAAACGGTTTTTAATTTCCCGTGCGATGGCTAAATGCTGCTGCTGGTAATCAATCGCTTTGGCGTAATCTCCCAGATAAAAGTAAGCATTTCCCAAATTGGCTAAGGATGCCCCCTCCCCCAAACGGTCTTTGATTTCCCGCTTAATTGCCAAACTCTGCTGGTAGTAATCAATCGCCTTGGCGTAATCTCCTAGATTTTTGTAGGTAACTCCCAGATTGCCCAGCGCACCTCCCTCCCCCAAACGGTCTTTAATTTCTCGCGTGATGGCTAAATACTGCTGGTGGTACTCAATCGCCTTAGCGTAATCTCCCAAAGAATCGTAAGCATTTCCCAAATTGCCTAGGGATTTCCCCTCCCCCAAACGGTCTTTAATTTCCCGCATGATCGCTAAACTCTGCTGGTGGTAATCAATCGCTTTGGCGTAATCTCCTAGGTAACGGTAAGCATTTCCCAAATTGCCTAGGGATTGTCCCTCCCCCAAACGGTTTTTAATTTCCCGATAGAGACTGAGTGCTTGTTGCCAAGACTGTAATGCCGCCTCAAATTGACTGGTCTGAGCCTGCTGAATACCTTGCACAAGTAGTTGGTCTGCTTCGGCTTTCCGAGCATCTGGGGTTTGCGCTAACGCCTGTGTTGTGGGAAATAGCGCTGGAAAATTAGGCGGGAACGGCGTTGCAGCAGATGTCAAAAGAGCGATCGCGCTGAGGAGTCTGATTTGGAAACGCACAGTTATTAGGGGAGAAGGTGCAAGGATGCGATCGCTGTTTTAACCTACGGCAATTAGGCGCGTCTAGTTATCGGTTGATGCGAGAGTATCGTCATCAGAATCAAGAATGCGATCGCAGCAGCAACAGACGCTATCTGATTGTTTTCGGGTTATTCAGCTTCCCCAATCAACGTGTATGCAGCCCAAGCGCTGGGTTGGGCGGGATATTGTTTCATCGTCGTCAGCATCGCGCTTCGCAAAGCTTGCGCTTTATTCGGGTTTTGTTGCAAATTTCGATAAAATTCACTCATCAACAAGGCAGAAGAATTATCCGGGATTGCCCACAAAGTGACGATAACACTGGGAACACCGGCAGTAATTAAAGAGCGAGACAGTCCAATCACACCATGGCCGGTGAGTATACCTTGCCCAGTGTCGCAAGCACTCAAGACAACTAACTCGGCATTGAGCTTGAGATTCAGGATTTCGCTGGCAGTAAGTAACCCATCATCTTTACCCGAAGGAGCCAGGGCGATCGCTCCCGGTACTCCGCTACGCTGAAAATCATCCAGCAACCCGTGAGTCGCAAGATGAATCATTTTTGCTTTAGACATTTGCTGGACAACCGCAGATTCATTGGCAGAGTTGCCAATGAGAGCTTTGGTATTAAATAGAGTAGCGATCGCTAAAGCTTCCCGTTCCGCACCAGGGAGGGTTGACAATTTTTGAGGCGATTCTCCCCGCTTAAGAGAAACACTGGGCATATTGGGATTGCCAACGACTAACACATTCGGGTTTTGTCGAGAGGCTAAACTTCGAGTCTCTACACGTTGTTTTTGCTGACGAGTTAAATCCAGTACCTGAATCGAGGGTGCAGTCAGGATGGTGTGTTGTTCAATTAAGTATTTGCCAGAACGGTCTTGCAGAGCGGCAAAGGGAACCAAAAATAAAGATGTTTGAGGAATAAAAACAACACGGGCATTTGCCTCTTTTGGCAACAGATCGGTAATTGGTTGAATCAGTAGCTGATGAACTTGTTGTAATTGTTTGGCTTGACTTGTTTCATCTACTTTGCTTACAACACTCAACCCGCGACCTCTAACACCAATCGATGCTCGACTATTGACAACAAGATTTGCCAGGTCTGTATTCTGTTGCTGCCACAGAGGTTTAAGGTTAGAGGAGCGAAAACTCACTTCACCTGTGGGCTTTACGACCCAAATATAGAGTTCTGATTCTTCGATTTGTTCTCGATTTTTTTCTTCTAAACTATCGACGATAATTGAATACTCAACCAGTGTGGCGTTTTGTTCTTTGGCGATTTGTTGAATTTTCTGAATGTTAGGGGGAGTAATGGTTGTTAGAGCATTGGGTGAAGCGACGCGCGTCATCAATAACTCCACAAATGCCCGCGCCCGACCCCGTTCGGCAATTTCCAACGCTTCATTTATTTTATTTTGGGCGATGAGGACTTGTTGCAGCAGACGGTAAGTTTTGGCTTGCTGTTCAAAAACTGACACCTTGTAAGTATCGTTATTCCCCAATTTTTGCCGAAGCGATTCCCAAATTTGAATTCCTGCGCTTAGGGTTTTTTCGGCTTCTGCAAGCTTGCCCGATCGGCGAAGCGCTACTCCCAAGCTGTTTAGCGCCGTTCCTTCGCCTTCGATGTCGCCAATTTGCTGCGCGATCGCGATCCGCTGCTGCTGGTAATCAATTGCCTTGGTATAGTCTCCCAGAGAAGTGTAAGCATTGCCTAAATTTCCCAGTGCTGTTGCTTCCCCTAAGCGATCGCCAATTTCCCGCGCGATCGCGATTCGCTGTTGCAGATACTCAATTGCTTTGGGATAATCCCTCAAATCCATGTAAGCAACGCCTAGATTCCCCAGAACTTGCCCCTCTGCGTGACGCTCACCTAACTCTCGCGCCAGCGGTAAACGCTGTTGATAGTAATTAATAGCTCGTGAATAGTCGCCTAGAGAATCGTAAGCGATGCCCAAATTATTCAGAGATGCACCTTCCCCAGAGCGATCGCCAAGTTCTCGCGCGATCGCTAAACTCTGTCGATGGAAATCAATCGCTTTGACATAATTTCCTAGGGAATAGAAGACAATCCCTATATTTCCCAGAGCGCCTTGTTCTCCGGAGCGATAGCGGATTTCTCGCGCAATCGTTAAACGTTGCTCAAAGTAATCAATTGCTTTGGCATAATCGCCCAAATGATGATGAACAATGCCCAAATTATTTAAAACGTATGACTCTCCTTTGCGATTGCCGAGGGAACGATCCACAGCTAAACTTTGTTGGTAGAACTCAATCGCTCGTGTATAGTCACCCAACGATCGATAAGCTTCTCCCAAATTGTTAAGAACCGCCCCCTCTCCCTTCTTATCGGCGATTTCTCGGTAAATCTTCAATGCTTCTTGTCCAGACTGTAAGGAAGCTCTAAATTGACCCTTCTTTTGCTGCTCAATCCCTTGCTCTAGCAACCGATCGGCTTCGGCTTCTCGCTCAGCGGGGGTTTGAGCCAACGCCTGAGAATTTTGGATGGTGCTAGAAAATTTTGAATTTTGGATGAATTGCCAATCTACACTTGGAAATCCCAAATCGACGCTCACAATAGTAGCCAGGAAGGGGATGAAGGCGCGGAGTCCGATTTGAGAGCGCATAGCGATTTTTCGAGAAGCGTGCAGCGACATCTACTGTCTTAGCCCACACGGAAATAGGGCGTCTATAGCACTCCTATTGGATTCGTCAAAAAACGAGCCGCAGAGGACACGAGAGAAGACTCCAGAAACAGGAGTATCAACGAGCGATCGCCTCGCCATCGGTTTGTGACGCCAGAAGAATTATCAAATGGGTACAGTAGCGCTCTGGGTGTAGTAGCGATCGCTTCGTTTGCTAGTTTTATCTGGCTGAGTTTTAATCTCAGGTGATACGTCGGCAGCTAGAGGTTACAAAAAGCAAACTTGCTTAACTTGAATACTAGGAGACGACACGTAGTTAAGGAAGTATTGGTCAAATGAAATTTAAAACCCAGTGGCTGATTGGCATCCTGGGATTAACTGCCCTCATCAGTTCCCCAGCCGTAGCTCAAAACACACCGTTACAAGACTTTTTCAATGGTCTCCCCCCATATACGGGGGACGACGTTATTGAACCCCGCAACCCGACTGGAAATCGGGCAACCTCTAACGATGATAGAGAGGTTGGGGAATCAACTCAGAATGCGACACCTGCAACCAATCGCAACTTAACAGAACAAGAAAACAACAGTCCTAATCAGCCGGAAAGCCAGTTACAAAGAGATGCAAGACCCACGAACCAGCCCTACCAGCCAGGTTCCCTAAGGTAGTTATGCAAGTTATATTAATGCCCTCAGCTTTTATTTACTCTAAGTAAAGGTTGATGGCTTATATTTTTATAATTGCATTTTTTACACAACTGATTCCCCTAACTTTCTCTTAATCAAGGAAGTTAGGGGAATTGTTTTTTGTACAGAGGTTCAGATGTGCGATTTCTCTAAGCAGTCACGAATCCCGTCTTCAAGAATCATTTACAACTGCTATATTTCCTATTGTTTTAGGGGCAATCGTCTCCATTAGCAATGCCAGCAAAACTTGTTCTTGACGATATCAAAATATTCTTTGATGCTGAAAAAATCCTTCAAGGAGTACCATCACGTCCTTTTCGTTGCCGATTCCATCTGAACTAATTTTTTTGTTCAAGTTTTACAGAAGTCACTAAAGGATATAAACTGGAAACTTCGTTTAATTTTGGTGGTTATATAGACTACAGGTAACTGTAGTTGAGGAGGTATTGGTTAAATGAAACCTCAAACTCAAGGGTTAATCTGCATCATTGGATTAAGTGCCTTTATCAGTTCACCAGCCGTGGCTCAAACCTATCGGCTTGAAAAATTCTTCAATGGCACTCCCCCCTACGATGGTGACAGCCTTAACAGTGCCCGAAATCCTATAGGAGATATGGAAGCCTTTATCTATCAGGAGGCTAAACCGATTATTACGATTGAGTTTGAAGCAGGAGATGAAGCTCCATCTGAAACACCTGCTGAGACTCCAGAAGAACCACAAAATCAAATCCCTGCTGATGAGACTCCTGCGGAAGTCCCAGAACCAACGCCTGCTGAGATTCCAGAAGAACCACAAAATCAAATCCCTGCTGAGACTCCTGCGGAAGTCCCAGAACCAACGCCTGCTGAGACTCCGGAAGAACACCAAAATCAAATCCCCGCTGAGACTCCTGCGGAAATCCCAGAACCAACGCCTGCTGAGAGTCCAGACGACAACAACGAAGAGCCAAAACGAGAGATCATTTGGGAAGCAGAACCAAGGAACCCCCAGCCAAACCAGGGTAACTAATGTAAGGCAAGCTGAATTGATATATGAAATATTGGCAATGGGAATAGGTAATAGGGAATGAATCGTCATGAATTTCCTATTACCCATTAACAATTACCGATTTGTTAACTCGGTGTCAGCATAATTAGCTGTCGTTCCAAGAGCGATCGCACAAGATCCAACTCCAACGAAATACTCGCCAAAATTTCTTTTATGCTTCGACGTTTTTCTGAGTTCAGCTCACACGCTTGCAAAAATCCAAACTCTCCCTCTGACAAATTGACAATCTGATAATCGTAGTTAAACAGACAGCGGCTAGGCCATCCATCCATGCAGGGGTTTCGCGCTGGAATAGCTGCTAACAGCGCCTCATCCGATGACCAATCTGCTTTGGATAGGGGAGGACGTGCTAGGAAAAATTCGTAGTGAGTGACTGCTTCTGGGTCTAATAATTCGATTAAACGATAACGTTCGCGATCGCTTAATTTTTTTGCCCGTTTGAGTAAATCTGGATTTTTCCCCAAGAGTCGCTCTAATTCCCAGTTTTTGGGATTGGAAAAACCGACAAAATCCAAACCCGAAGCATCAATGAGTTCAAAAAGAGTGTCGATGTTGTAGTCGATTTCCTGGGGATGAACGTACATATCTGCAAAGCACTCATCCCGCTGATTTTCTAAAGACCAGCGCTCTTTTTCTCGCTTGACCAGTCGATTATTTTCTGGCAAAGCGGCAAATATTTGACGCCCCACCTGAACGCCATCGCGGTAGTCGCCTCGCCGTTCGCCTTGAAGAAGCGCGATCGCTTTTTGCATCAGCTGGATTTCCCAGCGCCCCAGCTCAGCATAAACGAAAATATGCATCAAGCCTCCCGGCGCTAACTTCGCCACTAGGGATTGAATTCCCCGAATCGGGTCGGGCAAATGATGCAAAACCCCAACACAATTGATTAAATCAAACTCACCTGGTAGTTCCTGCGCGTCATACAAGCTCTTGTGATGAAACTCGACGCGATTTGCCCCAGAACGGCGACAACGCTCTCGTGCCACTTCCAAAGCGCCCGAACTCAAATCAATTCCCACCACTTGAGCAGCCGGATTGAGGTGAACCAGGTACTCTGTTCCTACACCCGTGCCACATCCGGCATCTAAAATGCGGACATCCTGCTTTTGGGGTGTTTGATTGGTGCAAAAGTGATAAGCGGCTAGCCAATTCCAGCGCCAGTTGTAGCCGGGAGGCGGACTATCCAGCAGAGGTTCTGGTGGAAAAGGGTAAGTATCGTAAAGTCGTTGGACGGCGGAACTGATATCCTGCCTGATTTCCATATCACGTTAAAGGGTAAAGTTAGAGATGTCCGGGCAGGTCATCTGTAGCTAGACGGCGTCTTAAGTAACAAAACTTATCGCTCTTCTCAGGGAATCTGCCGCCATTTAGTATTATGACCTTGTGAACACCTAGATAGGGTTCTACACACTTTTTAACAAACCAGTCTGAGAAGCCCGAAAAGTTTTAATCTAAAAACTGAGCTGATTAACCCCAGGCAGTTAAAGGATAAAGGCTCAAAGATGAACACTGAGATGTTGAAGGCGCAAGAATGAAGTTGATAAGCCATAAGCCGTAGGGAAAAAGCCACTTTCTCCGGGTCAGTCGCTCCCGTGGCGGTTGGTTAACTTTAATCCCTCAACCTTCACAATTCATCATTCATCAGTGGCACTCTGGTCATGTTTAACGCAGTGACGATTTAGATAGGGAGCTTTTGAGATCCAATGAGTGTTAAGGCAAGTGGTGGAAGCTCAGTTGCGCGTCCGCAACTATATCAAACAGTACCAGTTGCAACTATTTCGCAAGCGGAACAACAAGACCGCTTCTTAGGGAGAGGTGAGCTGGATGAACTGAAGAGCTATTTCAGTTCCGGCAGCAAGCGTCTTGAGATTGCTCAAACGCTCACCCAAAATGCAGACCTGATTGTGTCCCGTGCTGCCAACCGCATTTTCGTCGGGGGTTCCCCGATGGCTTTCTTAGAAAAGCCTCGCGAACCCGAATTGGTGACGGCGAACGTTCCGGATGTCAAACAAGGGATGGCGCTGGGAAATGTCACCTATGTGGAAAGCAGCGGTGGCTTTTTGCAGGGGTTGCGATCGCTCTTCAGCGCAGGCGGCGGCGGTCCTACGCCAGCTGGTTTCCGACCGATCAACGTTGCCCGCTACGGTCCGGGCAATATGCAAAAGTCGTTGCGGGACTTATCCTGGTTCTTGCGCTACCTGACCTACGCAATTGTTGCCGGAGACCCCAATATCATCGCGGTTAACACGCGGGGTTTGCGGGAAATCATTGAAAATGCTTGCTCAGGCGAAGCGACAATTGTGGCGTTGCAGGAAATGCGGGCAGCCGCCTTGGGTTATTTCCGTCGCGACGAGGAAGGGACAACGATTGTTAACCAGTACTTTGAAGTGCTGATTAGCGAATTCCGCGCCCCCACACCTTCTGACAAAGTGCGGCAGCGTCCTTCTGGCGATCAGCAAGGTCTGCAACTGCCTCAAATTTACTTCAATTCAGCCGAGCGGCGTCCCAAGTACGCCATGAAGCCCGGTTTGTCATCTTCGGAAAAGCAAGAAATCATCAAAGCCGCCTATCGGCAAGTCTTTGAGCGCGACATTACTCGCGCTTACAGCCTTGGCATCTCTGACTTAGAATCCAAGGTCAGAAATGGCGACATCTCAATGAAAGAATTTATCCGCTGCTTGGGTAAATCTACTCTTTACCGCAAAAACTTCTACGAGCCATATATCAACAGTCGCGCTCTGGAACTGGCATTCCGTCACTTCCTGGGTCGTGGCCCATCCAGCCGTGAAGAAGTCCAAGAATACTTCTCCATTGTTTCCAGCAAAGGTCTACCCGGTCTCGTTGATGCCCTGGTGGATTCTAAGGAATATTCCGACTACTTCGGCGAAGAAACCGTGCCCTACATCCGGGGTTTGGGTCAAGAAGCGCAGGAGTGTCGCAACTGGGGACCGCAGCAAGATTTGTTGAACTACAGCGCGCCTTTCCGCAAGGTACCGCAGTTCCTCACCACATTTGCTGCTTATGAGCGACCGCTGCCCGACCAACATCCGTATGGTTCCGGCAACGACCCCTTGGAAATTCAGTTTGGGGCAATCTTCCCTAAAGAAACCAAAAATCCCAACACCCGTCCTGCTCCGTTTGGTAAAGATACTCGTCGCATCCTGATCCGCCAAGGCCCAGGAATTGACAACCAACTGAGCAACCCAGCAGCTCGTCCCAAAGCTCCGGGTTCCTTGGGTCCGAAGGTGTTTAAACTGGATCAACTCCCCGGCCCAGGTGGGAACGGCGGCACATCCTTCAAACGGTATGTGAAGAATTCCAGCGTTAAATACTCCGAAAGTTCCACCCAAGCGGTGATTAAGGCAGCCTACCTGCAAGTATTCGGGCGGGATGTCTATGAAGGTCAGCGCCTCAAAGTGGCGGAAATCAAGCTGGAGAACGGCGAAACCACAGTGCGGGAGTTCATCCGCGCTCTGGCTAAGTCTGACTTGTTCCGCAAGTTGTACTGGACTTCGCTGTACGTTACCAAGTCGATTGAATACATCCACCGCCGTCTGTTGGGTCGTCCCACCTATGGACGTCAGGAAACTAACAAGTATTTTGATATTTGCGCCAAAAAAGGCTTCTACGCCCTGGTTGACGCGATTATCGATAGCCCCGAATACAGCGAGTCATTTGGGGAAGATACGATTCCTTACGAGCGCTATCTGACACCAGCTGGAGTCAGCTTGCGTAGCCTTCGGATTGGCAGCATTGCCGACACAGCTCTGAAAATTGAGAAGCAAGAAACCCCTCGTTTTGTGGAACTCGGTCAAGTCACGCAGCTGCGGACAGAACCCGACATTCAATTCCGCATCAACCAGGGTGTCAGCAAGAAGCGCGAGCAAACCAAGGTCTTTAAGCTGACAGAAACCAACGACAAAGCGTTGGTGCAAAACACAATCCGGGCAGCATACCGGCAAATTTTCGAGCGCGATATTGAACCCTATATCGTGAAGAACCAATTCAGCGACTTTGAAAGCAAGCTGCGGAATGGTGAAATCAACCTCAAGGAATTTATTGAGGCGTTGGGAGGTTCAGACCTCTACATCAAAGAGTTCTATACTCCCTACCCGAACACTAAGGTGATCGAGTTGGGTACGAAGCACTTCTTGGGACGGGCACCCCTAGACCAAGTAGAAATTCGCAAGTATAACCAGATCCTTGCATCTGAAGGGCTTCGGGGCTTTGTGGGCGCAATGGTGAATAGCCCAGAGTATGCCCAGGCGTTCGGAGAAGATACGGTGCCTTACAACCGCTTCCCGACCCTGCCAGCGGCAAACTTCCCGAATACCGAGAAGCTGTATAACCAACTGACCAAGCAGAATGATGACTTGGTGGTTCCCAGCTTCAAGCCGGTGCAGTCGCGCATGGATGTGGCGAAGATGCCGCTGATGGGTAAAGCGATCGCAGATATCGCTGCAAAAGCTCGTCAGCGCGACATGAGTAAGCCGCTGTTTATCGAGTTGGGTCGTTCCTTTACCAACGGTGACGGGCAATCCGTTGAAGTTGGAGTTGGGACATCGCGGCGTAAGCCTGCTCGAATTTACCGGATGAACCCAGGGATGAACCAGGGTGAATCTGCACAGGTGATTAATGCCATCTACTGTCAGGTGATGGATATCTTCAGCGGTCAAGTTCCTGGGGAACTGCGCCGTTCGGATCTCGATAGCAGACTCCGCAACGCTGAAATCTCGGTGCGAGAGTTTGTGAAGAGTCTGGCAAGTTCCGAGATCTATCGCCGTCGCTTCTATGCCCCCTATCCCAACACCAAGGTGATTGAGTTCCTGTTCCGGCACCTGCTGGGACGCGCACCCGCGACCCAAGGTGAAATCCGGCAGTACAACAAACTGCTGGCGGATGGCGGCTTGAAGGCGGCTGTAGAGGCAATGGTGGATAGTCCTGAGTATGCCCGTTACTTCGGCGAGGATGTGGTGCCTTACAACCGCTTCCCGTCACTGCCAGCGGGTAATTATCTGGGCAGTGTGAAAGCAGCAGCTGACTTGGTGAAACAATCCTGGTCAGATATGTCGCCTTCCTACATCGGTAATCGCTTGAGCCGATAAATCCGAGAGTCGGGAATGGGGAATGGGTCATTTTGATGACCCGTTCCCCATTCCTAATGAATCGGAAGTTTTGCTCTGTGCGCTGGATGACACGGGAAGTTGATCGAACCGCAGAAATGCTCCAGAAACCACAGAAATAGAAATAGAAGAGGCGATCGCTATCTTGTCGATCATCCTCCAATGAGATAGATTCTTCGGGTCAAATTCCCCCAATAACCGCACTGCAAAACCTTGTCCAACTGCATTGTGGTAAAGTGGCTCATCTAGTGTCCACAACTTGAATCCCTTAAAGTTTCTGCTAAAGCTAAATCAGCAGAACAGATTAGGGCATGGAATGGGCGATCGCATTTTTATGGAGCTGCGAAGATGTGGAGGACAAGGGGGAAGAGAAGGTGATTGATGCTCAGGGGTGCAAAAATTCAAAAATCCTGACAGCGATCGCTCCCCTCCCAAGCAAGCGATCGATCTTTGATGACCAACTGACCCCACCGAGACCCGCTGCGATCGCCCTCAAAGCCCCAAAATGAGGAACAATATTAAAAAGTGTTAAGAAGAGACCTGGAATGTGAACAGAATGCCGCAAAATTATTTGCGGAAGGTAGCTGAGTCCCAGGCAGTGTGTACGGATGGTTACACTGAAAAATGCTAAAGATACCGAACAAGTATTCTTGTAGCAGTGACAGGCTTCCACATTCCTTGGCGAATGCCAGTTTCAAACCATCTGGTAAAACTTTTCTTTTGATTGGAGGAATCCACAAATGAGTATCGTCACGAAATCCATCGTGAATGCTGATGCCGAGGCTCGTTATCTTAGCCCAGGCGAACTAGACCGGATCAAGAACTTTGTGACCTCCGGTGAGCGTCGCCTCCGGATTGCCCAAACGTTGACCGACTCTCGCGAGCGCATCGTCAAGCAAGCTGGCGACCAGTTGTTCCAAAAGCGTCCTGATATTGTTTCTCCCGGTGGCAACGCTTACGGTGAAGAAATGACCGCTACCTGCCTGCGGGATATGGACTACTACCTACGCCTGATCACCTACGGAGTCGTTGCTGGTGATGTCACCCCGATTGAAGAAATCGGTTTGGTTGGCGTTCGTGAAATGTACAAGTCTCTGGGTACCCCGGTTGACGCAGTTGCTGAAGGCGTTCGCGCTATGAAGAATGCTGCTTCCTCCATGATGTCTGGCGAAGATGCTTCTGAAGCAGGCGCTTACTTCGACTACGTGATTGGTGCCATGCAGTAGGGTGTTTCCCTTCCCCTGCTAAGGATTAGAACCTGACTACGTAAGATAAGGAAACAAGAAAAATGCAAGACGCAATTACTGCTGTTATCAATTCCTCTGACGTTCAAGGTAAATACCTTGACACTGGTGCTTTGGAAAAGCTCAAGGGCTATTTCAACACTGGCGAACTACGCGTTCGTGCAGCAACCACCATTAGCGCTAATGCCGCCACCATCGTTAAGGAAGCGGTTGCTAAGTCCCTGTTGTACTCTGACATCACCCGTCCCGGTGGCAACATGTACACCACCCGTCGCTATGCTGCTTGCATCCGCGACTTGGACTACTACCTCCGTTATTCCACCTATGCCATGCTGGCTGGCGACCCATCCATCTTGGATGAGCGCGTGCTGAACGGTCTGAAGGAAACCTACAACTCCTTGGGTGTTCCCATCTCCGCTACTGTGCAATCTATCCAAGCCATGAAAGAAGTTACCGCCAGCTTGGTGGGTGCTGATGCTGGTAAGGAAATGGGCGTTTATTTAGACTACATCTGCTCTGGCTTGAGCTAAGCGTAAGCGCTCGTTCATCGCTTAAGTTTTAAGCGACTGCGTTTTGTCTGGTGAAGTCTGGGAAGTCTGGAGTGAATGCTAGCTCGTCAAAGGCTTGTCGAATTAAGTTGATAAGTTTTAGCGGTCTAGTATTGACTCTTGACTCCCAGCCTTCGGTGTCTTAATTAGATACGCCAATCCAAAGATTGATTGAGATCAAAAATTTCCTCACCACCTGACTAGGAGAAATTAACCATGCGGATGTTTAAAATTACTGCCTGTGTTCCCAGCCAGACCCGTATCCGGACTCAGCGGGAATTGCAAAACACTTATTTCACGAAACTTGTACCCTACGAAAATTGGTTTCGCGAACAGCAGCGGATTATGAAAATGGGTGGAAAAATCGTTAAGGTTGAGCTGGCTACTGGTAAGCCAGGAGTAAATACTGGTCTACTTTAATTTGCGGAAATAGGCTTGTTTACGGAATTTTCAACATTTAGATAAGATTCAAATGCAAAGAGGTCTTAAGGACCTCTTTTTTTGTGGCTCAATAGCCGCTTTCGATAGCAATTCGTTTTATTAGGCTACACTTCGATTCCCGAAGCTCCCTTTTTCAGCAGACGCCTAGAGCGCTTCTGTTGCTAGTAATTTGTGAATCGTATAAGAACTAGATTAAAAAGAGCGACTAAAGTTTGCTAGGTAAGCATTTATTGACTTCTTATCAAGAATTTTCCCAGAATTTCTGTTAAGCCAAATTCTTTTAGAACTCAGCGCTGTGTTCGTAATCCAGGCATTCTTCCTCGCTCTCTTCTCTCCAAGTTCTACCGCTTGTCTCACATCGATGCTGCTCGCCTATCCAAGGTATTACCACTGGATGTGTAGATGAGTAGAGTGAAGATGAGCTGACGAGGGCTAATAGGATAGAGGCGATGCCGATAAATCCTGCCAGCACCAGGACAGTCAGCACCGTTACATTGAGAGGATGAGTTTTGACCTGCATTTCTAAGTAATCTCGCTCAACTTTATAGGAAATAGGGAATCGTCTCTGTAGTCTTGGGGGCTAATTGAGCTTTTTCAGCTTGCTCAATCCAAAACTCTAAGTGGTCTGCGTGATTATACGTAATAAGGGCGATAGATATTACGAAGTAATAAGGTCGCGTTTTTACTTAAACCACTGAAATTTAGAATTTTGATTCGGTAATCATACGGTTAAGTTCAATACAAAGATCGTCAGTGAAGCAATCTTCTTGAAAGCTTTAATTTAGAGGGTGGGTTAATAAATTTTTGATTTAGAAAGCGATCGCCTGATGCCCTTAGATGTCAGAAAAATTTATAGAAAAGCAAAGAAAATCGGGAGCGGATAAACCGATATCGGGCAAAGCGCCTTATCATTTTGGTCGGTACCGCTGCTAATGTTGGGGAGCGAGCAGCACTCCGTGCATCTGCCAGAGCGATCGCTTTGTGATTCCCTGCCGCTGAATGTTACCTATACGCCAAGTCGCTGTGAATTTACGCCAGCTAATTCCTGTTTTTAATTCCTCTGCCCAGGATTGGGCAATAGATGCCAGATTGTTGCGGTGGCTCACCTTCCTCTGGCTATTTATCGGGTTAGTCGTGCTATTTTCGGCGTCCTATCCCAGCGCAGATGCTGAGTTTGGAGATGGGATGTACTACTTTAAGCGCCAAATCATCTCAGTCATCCTGGGGCTAGTAGCATTTAACCTGGTGGTGAACTTCCCCCTACGTTCTGTTCTAGAAATCGCTGATTGGTTTGTCATACTCCTGTTGGGAGTGATTTTCATCACCCTGATTCCAGGAGTGGGAACCACCACCAATGGCGCAACCCGTTGGATAGCCTTGGGGCCATTTCCACTTCAACCCTCTGAGTTGATCAAGCCGTTCCTGGTGTTGCAAGGCGCTCGGATTTTTGGGCATTGGGACAGACTAACGTGGAAAGTCCGCTTGACCTGGCTGTTTATTTTTTGCTGCGTGCTTTTGGGAATTTTGCTACAGCCCAACTTAAGTACAACCGCACTTTGCGGGATGACTTTGTGGCTAATTGCACTTGCTGCTGGGTTGCCTTATTCCTACTTGGGAGGAACAGCGCTGGGCGGGGTGCTCTTGGCGACAATCAGTATCAGCGTGAAAGAATATCAGCGTCGTCGGATAATGTCTTTTTTGAATCCTTGGGCTGACCCCATGCAAGACGGATACCAGCTGATTCAAAGTTTGCTGGCAGTTGGTTCTGGCGGCACTTGGGGGTCTGGTTTTGGGCTATCGCAACAGAAGCTGTTTTATTTGCCGATTCAATACACCGATTTTATCTTTGCGGTGTACGCAGAAGAATTTGGCTTTGCAGGCAGTTTGCTGCTGCTGTTGCTGCTGATGGCTTATGCGGCGCTGGCGCTAATTGTGGCGATAAAGGCGCAAAATCCCATTCACCGGCTGGTGGCGATTGGAGCCATGATTTTGATGGTGGGGCAGTCACTGCTAAATATTGGCGTTGCGACTGGTGTGCTACCTACTACGGGTTTGCCCTTGCCGCTGTTTAGTTATGGTGGCAATTCAATGATTGCGAGTTTGATTGCCGCTGGGCTGCTGATTCGCGTGGCGCGGGAAAGTAGCGAAGCAGAAATTGTGTCTCTGCAAGGGCGTCGGGCTGCGGCTAGGCGGCGACGCCGAGAGCAATAAGTTGTCTATCACACATCTAACATCTAAATTGCACAAATTGAAAGAGAGGTTTTAGGTGAGGATAATTTCCATTACCCACTACCAGAATTGACTGTGCCAGTTAAATGCTTTTCCCTGATGACGTTGACATTACATTGACTCGAAGGAAGGCGTTTTCCGAAGATTTTGTCGAATCGGAATCGCTATGATGAATTTCGTACCATGCCCGGGCGCTGAAATACACTGCATTTGTCCACCATGTTTGTCCACGACGATTTGATAGCTAAGGGACAACCTAACCTTCGTGCCTTTGCCCTTCGTTTTCGGCGTAAAGAAGGGATCAAACAGGTGAGGGCGGACTTCCTCCGCTATACCGGGGCCATTATCTATAATCTGAATCGTCACAAAGCCACGGTCAGTTACTTCGGTATAAATCCGAATGGTACTGCGGGAGAAGTATATTTCTTCAGGCGATCGCTTATGGTCATACTCCTCCAAAGCATCAATCACACTCGACAGCACATTGATAAATGCCTGGTTCATTTGACCTGCATAACACTCTACAGGAGGCAGCTTGCCATACTCTTTAACGATCTGAATGCCCGGATAGTCAGCCTTGGATTTCAGCCGGTTGTTCAAAATTAGCAGAGTGCTGTCTAGCCCATCGTGAATGTTCACTGGCTTCATCTGAGCCTCATCCACGCGAGAGAAATTCCGCAATGACTGGACAATCTCGCGGATGCGCTCAGCCCCAATCTTCATCGAACCCAGTAGTTTTGGCAGGTCTTCAACCAGAAACTCCAGGTCAATTGCCTGAGCCTCCTCCAGGATAGTTGGCCCCGGATTGGTTAATTCCTTGGTATAAAGATTCAGCAGGTACAGCAGGTCTTGGGTATAGCGCTCTGCGTGAGTAATATTGCCGTAGATAAAGTTGACCGGGTTATTCATTTCATGAGCAACACCGGCGACTAACTGTCCTAAACTAGCCAGTTGTTCGCTTTGGATCAGTTGACCTTGAGTCTGTTGGAGTTGGCGAAAGGCGAGTTCTAGCTGATGCGCTTGTTCTCGATAGCGTGCCTCTGATTGTTGTAATATTGCTTCTGTAGAAATCCGCTCTTGAATCTCTTGTTTCAGCAGAGCATTAGAGTGGGAAAGTTCAAGGGTTCTTTCCTCTACCCGTTCTTCTAGTTCTTCTTTGAGCTGTAAGAGTGCTTTTTCTACCCTTGTACGTTCTTGAATTTCTTGTTCCAAAAGCACATTTTGTTCTTTCAGTTTCTTTGTTAAACTCTGCATACTCAGTTGGACAGTAATGCGAGCTAAAACTTCTTCATGCTGAAGTGGTTTAGTAATATAATCGACGGCTCCCAGGCTTAAACCTCTAACCTTATCTACCGTCTCAGAAAGCGCCGTCATAAAAATTACAGGGATATCTTTCGTTACTTGATTGGCTTTCAGTTGACGGCAAGTTTCAAACCCATCCATCCCCGGCATCAGTACATCTAATAAGATAAGATCCGGCAGGGCATATTCCCCCTTTTGAATCGCACTTTCGCCATCCCGGGCTACCAAAATTTTGAAGCCGGAATCCGCCAAAAAGTCGAACAAAACCCCTAAGTTTATGGGAGTATCATCAACGATTAAGATTATGCCTTTGTGGGGAATTTCTTCGCTCATTTATTTTCTCTATATTGTTTGATAAAATCCAAGATTTGTTTTTCTTCAAAGCCCTTGGCTAATTGACGTAAATGGTTGGTAAAGGGTATCCAGTCCTGATTCATCTGTTCCAGTTGAGCGGCTCGCTTGGCAATCCCTCTGAGGTCGCCCATCATTGCGAAATCGAAGAGTGCCGCGATTTCCTCTACAGGCGGAGGCACCATCGCTTTTGCGGAAGGCTCGCGGAATTCTTCATTTTTAATTTCTTCATAAATCCATGACAGCCCCAAATAACCGCGTAACTTTTCTAAAAGTTCCTGGTTTTGGATGGGTTTGGGCAGGAAATCGTTACAACCGGCTTGAAAGCTCTGTTGTTGATCGCAATCAAAAACGCTGGCTGAAGTCGCAATCACAACGACCTTTAAGTTGGGTGACTTTCTGATTCGACGAGTGGCTTCTAAGCCATTGAGGGCGGGCATCATTAAGTCCATCAAAATTACATGGGGTTGCCACTCCTGTGCTTTGGTTATACAGTCAAAACCATCAGTGGCTTCCATAATTTCAAACCCTAATGGCTCTAACATTTTTACTAGAATTGAGCGATTTTCCCATTGATCGTCGGCGATGAGGATTTTGCGCTTGTCGCCCAAGTAACCAATAATGGGGCGTTCATCTATTTGGGTGACATCTGCCCACTGGTCAACTAAGGGTAAATCTAAATCAAAGTAGAAAACGCTACCTTTACCTAAGATGCTGTTAACTTTGATTTCGCTGCCCATCATTTGCACTAATTGACGGCTGATTGCCAAGCCTAAGCCGGTGCCTTCGCTTTTGCGATCGCGCTCTCCGACTTGGTGGAAGGGTAAGAAGATTTCTTCTAGTTGCTCTGATGCCATACCGACGCCAGTGTCTTCTACTTGAAACCGGAATGTTCCGTCTTGATAGCTGGCTTGGAAGGTGACGCCGCCGGTAGTTGTAAATTTTATCGCGTTGCTAAGTAAGTTGATTAAGACTTGCCGCAACCGTTTTTCATCGCCCTGGACTGCCATTGGAAGCGGGGCGATCGGTTGGTAGGTTAAGTAGATGTCTTTTTGTTGGGCACGAATACGGCACAGTTCGACGATGCCTTCAAGGAATTGGGGAAAATGAAAGTTACTCCGATGGAGTTCCATTTTCCGAGCTTCTATTTTGGAGAGGTCTAAGATGTCATTGATCAGGGTTAATAGATGTTCGCCGCACTGGTGAATGATGCCTAAACCATCTTTTTGCGACTCATTTAAGGTTTTGTCTCGTTTGAAGATTTGGGCATAGCCGAGGATGCCGTTGAGGGGGGTTCTCAGTTCGTGGCTCATGTTAGCGAGAAATTCGCTTTTGGCGCGGTTGGCAGATTGGGCGGCTTGTTCGGCTTTTTGGCGATCGCGTATTTCTTGTTGCAGCTTTAGCGTTCGCTTTTGAACTTTCGCTTCCAGCATCCGGTTGTAGTTTTCTAATTGCTCGTGGGAAAGTTTCAGTTGTATTTGCGATCGCTCTAGCGCTTCCTCAGCCCGCTGGCGCTCCAGTTCGGCGCTAACTCGTGCTGCAAAGAGGCTCATAATTGATTTTGCCCGTTGCTCCTGCACGAGGGGCTTATCATCGATAAAGCAAATATGACCAATTGGCTTACTGGATGTTGAATCTAAAAGGGCAACTCCCAGGAAACACTCTCCTCCCAAAGCCGCTAAAGCTTCGCCTTTGGGGAAGAATGACTGGACGTTTTGGGGATAGCAACTGATGCCGTTGTTTTCAACCAGAGTCTCTTGTGTAAAGATGCTTTCGCAAGGAGTATGGACTAAGTCGTACTCAAAGTTGTCACCCAATTTGTCTGAATTCCAAAAGGAAAGCACTTTGGCTCGGACAGGTGTATCGTCCTCCCAGGCGGATGCTTCTGCCACGATAACGTAGCGAACTCCAAGCGCTGCGGCTAGATGCTGTGCAAACATCGGGTAGAAATCTTTGCCCGTAACTGAGGCGGTTCCGGCGATCAGATCCTGTAAGGCTTGTTCTGCTTGCCTGCGCTCGATAATTTGGCTATTTAAATAAGTGAGAGAGTTGGTTAATTTATCTCGCTGTTCTCCCCGGATATCTGCTGAATTGACTTCTATTAAGGCTGAGTCGGAGAGGTTGCCACCTAAAGCTACGTGACTGGACTCCACAACTTTGACAGCTTCGCCTTCAGCATTAAAAATAGGGACTTTAACGATGTCAAATAAATAGACTTGCCCATCGTAACGAGTTACAGGTTCTTGAGAGATGTGGAGCGTCTGCCCGGTATTCACGACATAGGCGTCATCCACGACAGACTGTTGGGTAGCATCCCGGTTATTTAGAGGAATATCTGTCGGATCGCGATCGCAAAGCTGTTCCAGTGTCATGCCGTAAAAGTCGCAAAATGCTTTGTTGGCATAAACTAGGCACGATTGGGAGTTTTGGCACTTTACTAAATTTGGGATGGCATCTAGGACTTGTGCATACATCTCCACCCGTTGACGCAGTTCTTTCTCGACCTCCTGGCAATCGGCTAGTGTCTGCTCTAGCTCGGCAATTTGCTGACGCAGTTTCAAGGATTCTTGATTCTGCAATTTGCCGGTACTGGTTTTACTGCGTCTATAACTTGTAACCATCTATTCCTCCTTCTATACCTTTTGGTTTTAGATATATCGAAATTAAGTTAAGCGGCTCAAATTCAACATTCAACACGGACATAGCACTCTCCTCGACCTTCTTGGAGTTTCCAATTAAATAGTCAATGATGCTCGCAGTTCGTTGGCGAAGTCATCCCTCTGTTAAGGAAAGGAGGAATAATATAGGCTCCTAGTGTCCGTATTTAGGATTCCCTAAATTTGGAAAAAAACTCTAATCTTGAATGTTCTTTAATGTTAAGAAATACAAAAAAAATATTATTCCTTTATGAAAAAAGTAAAAATTTTCTTTTTTAGGCTTGACAATCAGTAGGCTGGATTAATGATTTGTAGGATGGGTTGTCGATAGCGTAACCCTCACAGGTGTTGGATTTCCTGGGTCAATCCAACTAAAGAAATATTCAATTTAATGCATCCGCCGACTGAATTAAGAACATTTGAATAAAAGACTCGCTGCAAGCTTAATGGGGCAATTAATAGAAACGGCGCTAAAAATTTCTTGAGAAACCTGCGTTGATGAAAGACATTGATGAGTGTTATTGTCAAGCAAACAATGCGGACGCTTTCCTTCGCGCCGGTTCTACCCTTCCAAGTAAGCTAAAATTCAAGCAGAATCAGCATTCCGCGAACTAGCCTCCTCATGATTGAAAGTCTGCAAACCCAGCTTTACGAACTCAGTGAATTTGCCAACAGTCTCGTTTTCATCCAGCTGCAACATCTCAGCGTTATCAGTATTGGCATTATCTTTGCCGCCGGGTTGCTCACCAGTTTGACCCCCTGTATGCTTTCCATGTTGCCCATCACCCTTGGCTACATCGGGGGCTATGAAACCAAAAGCCGCCTCCAAGCAGCTGCCCAAGCTACCTGGTTTTCCTTGGGATTGGCAACAACGCTGGCAGGGCTTGGTATCTTAGCGGCGTTGCTGGGGAACGTCTACGGTCAAGTAGGATTTGGTTTGCCGATCCTGGTGAGCATTCTTGCGATCGCAATGGGGCTAAATTTACTAGAAGCTTTGCCCCTTCCATTGCCTGCTTGGGGTGGGATGGAGTGGATTTCTAAAGAATTACCAGCGGGAGTGCGTTCCTATCTGATTGGTCTAACTTTTGGGGTGGTTGCGTCCCCGTGCAGTACTCCCGTATTGGGAACGTTACTGGGTTGGGTTGCCACGACGCAAGACATGGTATTAGGTGCAGTCTTGCTGCTATCCTACACAGCAGGTTATGTGGCACCGTTGATTTTGGCAGGAACTTTTACAGCCTCTATTAAGAAGTTGCTGGAGTTGCGCCAGTGGTCGAGTTGGATTACACCCGTTAGTGGTGTGCTTTTGGTTGGATTTGGGGTATTTTCGCTGCTGTCTCGGATTCCAATTGGTTAAAGGTAATCAAAAGCACTCGCTATTACCAATTACCAATTATCAATTATCAAAAAATGACTGCAAAAAATTCTTTTTTCTCAAACTTGGGGTCAACTTCCTATCGGTTTTGGCGACAGGAGTTGTTGCCATTACTGGCAGATTTGCGGTTAGCGATCGCGTTACTATTAGCGATCGCACTTTTCAGTATCTCTGGCACGGTCATTGAGCAGGGTCAGTCGCCTGCTTTTTACCAAGCGAACTATCCAGAGCATCCCGCTTTGTTTGGTTTCCTGACTTGGAAGGTAATCCAGGTAGTCGGATTGGATCGTGTTTATCGCACCTGGTGGTTTTTAGCAATCCTGATTTTATTTGGCAGCAGCTTAACTGCCTGTACCTTCACCCGCCAGTTTCCAGCTTTAAAAGCAGCACAACACTGGAAGTTTTACGACCAACCTCGCCAATTTCAGAAACTCGCCTTGAGTGCGGAACTCGAAACAGGTTCGCTAAACAAACTGACCGAGTTGTTGCAGCAGCGGCGCTATAAAGTTTTTCAAGAAGAAGATAAACTTTACGCCCGAAAAGGTCTGGTGGGGCGGATTGGCCCGATTGTTGTTCATGCCAGTATGTTAATTATTCTGGGGGGCGCAATTTGGGGGAGTATCACGGGTTTTGTCGCCCAGGAAATGGTTGCCAGCGGCGATACATTCCAGATAAAAAACATCATCGAAGCGGGTTCTTGGGCGCTACCACAAGTTCCCAAAGATTGGTCGGTGCGGGTAAATCGCTTTTGGATCGACTATACACCTGAAGGCAGAATCGACCAGTTTTATTCCGATTTGTCGGTTTTGGATAAACAAGGACAAGAAGTTGATCGTCAAACGATTCACGTCAATCAGCCGCTGCGTTACCGAGGTGTGACGCTTTATCAAACAGACTGGGGAATTGCAGGTATCCAGGTGCGGCTGAATAATAGCCCAGTTTTACAGTTGCCGATGGCGTCATTAAATACTGTCAGCAAGGGCCGAATCTGGGGAACTTGGATTCCCACTAAACCGGATTTGAGTGAGGGCGTTGCCTTAATTGCCAAGGATTTGCAGGGAACACTGATGCTTTATAACCCAAAGGGTCAGCTAATCAATACTATTCGCGCCGGGATGTCGGTACCTGTGAATGGAGTCAGGCTGAGCATTGATGAAGTAATCGGCAGCACTGGCTTGCAAATAAAAGCCGATCCGGGTATCCCGTTTGTTTATGCTGGCTTTGGTTTGCTGATGCTGGGTGTAGTCATGAGTTATTTTTCTCATTCGCAAATTTGGGCGCTACAAGAAGGGGTTAGTGCAGCGTCTCAGAAGGAGATTCGCTTCTATGTCGGCGGCAGAACTAACCGCGCACAGGTTGCTTTTGAACGGGAACTGTTGGAAATTTTGGATCGAGTCAGTCATCCGTCTCAGGAGGAAGTGCCAGTTGTTGAGATAGAAGCGATCGCGACCCAGTCCTAAACCATTTTTGATGTGGGTTGGTAGAGGCGCGATTCATCGCGCCTCTACCAACAAATAACGTCTTCCACTCACACCTTTTTTTCTAGTTTCCAAAGCCAAACTTGACCCGTTTGGTATGCAGGCTCTATTTTGTAGTTCTGCTTTTGTAGTGCCTTTCTTAATTCCTTGGAACTCCTGTATAAAAACACATCACTGAACCCATCTGGAATCTGAGGCACATTTGGTTTAACGACTAATTGAAGCCGCACTTTCGGTTCCAGTGCATAGGTTAAAGGAAGAAAAAAGTTTAGTTTCTCATTGCTGATCAAAAGCGGATGAGCTGTTTTGTTGATGATTTGGGCTACTTTTGGATTGTATTCAGTTTGAGAGAGAGCTTTATTCCACCAGATTTCTTGTTGAGAACTGATGGCACAGGATATAACACCACTCGAAACTACTGCAACAAGCACAAATTGCCATAGTTTTTGTACCTTTGCACTTCTCGAAGGCAAACTAATTTTAGTAGCCAGTAAGTAAGCAATTGCTAGCTGAATCCCCAAATAAACAGCAACTAGATGTCGAGTTGAACCTGACAATCCTCCTCCGGAGATTAAATCTCTGGAAATAAAGGGAAGGGCAGTTACCCCAAGCAAAGTTAAAACAAATAACCAAACTTGCTTGCCAGTGTTACGACACAAAAAATAAATTGCATATCCTGACAGGAATAAAATCATTCCTACCAGTGTCAGTCGGATAAATTCTGTCCATTGATTGTTAAATCCAAACTCAATCACTCCTCCTGCTGGATCTGTATCAAGAAATGTCCGAGTGATATTGCGAGTCCAAGCTTTCACCCAAGAAAACAGGCTTTCTTTCTGGCGAGACCAATCTGTTGTCTTTTCAACGGTAGATGAATTAGCAATTAGAATTAAAAGCCAAGGCACAAATGTGAGCAAACCAGTCAAAGATGCCAGCAAATAGGCAAAGACTGTTTTAGTGAATCGGAAATTTTCGATTGTCAATAGATAAATTCCATGTCCAATCGCAACCAACGCAAAAAATAACTGGGTATAAATTCCCAGTGCTAGCGTTGCTGCATACAGCCCCCAAGTGGAAATAAGGGTTTTGGTGTCTCTATTTCCCAGCCGCATCGCTCGTAGCAGCGCCGCACTCGATAGTAAGATCGCCACAATCCACAAACTATAAGGTCGTGCTTCCTGGGCGTAGAGAACTTGAAACGGGGAGACGGCGATGAGTGCGATCGCTATCCATCCTGCTAAGGAAGATCCAAATAATTCTTGGCATAGCCAATAGATGCAAGGAAAAGCTAGCAAGCTAATTAATGCAGACAAGCTTCTGATTATCCCTGACGAATAACCAAATCCTTGCACCCAATATCTTGCCATTAAAAAATAGAGGGGCGGATGCTGGGGAGTATCGACCACTATCGAGTTGATGGTTCCGCTTGCACCTTTTTCCGAATTGGGTTGTTGAAACTTCTGCAAATCTTCGACGCCAATCAAATGTCCATCAAAGAGTTCTTGGACTAATTCTGCTTTGGTGTAACCCGCAATCCGTAATGAAGTCAGAGTCTCATCGCCCCAGTAAACTTTGCGATCCAGGTTGACGAATCGAAAAAATACTCCCAGTACCAGCACGACAATGATAAAAAATTGTAACCAGCTTGGAGGAAGTAGCTTTGTTTGAGTTAACCTATTCTTAACATGGTTAAGGCTTTGTGCAACTGCCATGAAACCTCCATTTCGTAATCTAAAAAGCCGGGAAGCTTTGCGAAATGTTAGGCGTGCCAATGGAAGTTATCATTCACCCTGAGACTGATATTGTGTCTATTTTTTGAGCCGATAGGATAGGCTTTTGATGACACAAAGCAGAAAGCCCGTTGGACGGGCTTTCTGAAAAAGATAATTTTTAAACCAGGTGGAAGTAGCCAGATGCAAGCGAATTTTTTTGCTGCTATCTAGGCGTCAGAGGACTTCTGATGACGCACTTCAATGACTGTGTGAACATTACCGCGGGGCGCGAAATCCCCTTTGATAGTGGCTTCTAAAGGATCGCAAGCTGCCACCAAGTCATCCAAAATTTGATTGATGGATTCTTCATGGGAGATGTAGCGATCGCGGTAACTATTGATATAAAGCTTGATCGCCTTCAGTTCCACCACCCTTTGGTCGGGAACATAGGTAATATGGATGGTCGCAAAGTCAGGATAGCCAGAAAACGGACACTTACAGGTAAACTCTGGTAGAGTAATGTGAATGTCGTAGTGGCGTCCGACTCGCGGATTGGGGAAGGTAATTAATTGTCCTTCAGAAATATTTCGCTCACCGTATTTCATTTCCGAAAGCGGCGTTTCAGATGATAATTGTTGTTGTGTTGGCGACTGACTCATCAGTAGTGGTAGCAAACGTGGGTCGTTAGTTATTAGTCATTTATAACAAATAAAGGACTAATAACCCTTGAATATGAATGCAGATCAAGCTTTTTCAGCCTTCTTCACCTGCTTTGTTCAGAAAATATCTCTAGAATTGAACGGATCTGTACTACCCTCCCAATCCGGACAATTTTTATCATCCCAGCCATAGGGATGCATGGCGCAGACTAACAGGTTTCCACCATAAGCTTGTCCGTGGTAATGGTGACAACCCATACATGCAGGATTTTTTTGTGGGGTGGGTTCAACAGTATCCACCATATAGGAAAAAGGCTGCTCACCTTCACCCACAATTTCTTCAAATTCTAAATAAATTTCAGCGAGCGGTTCAAATAATTCCTGCAAACACTGATTGAGATCGGTTGCAATTGTAGTTTGCACGCTTTCGGCAACAGCGTCTACTACTTCTGTGATGCCAACGAAGAATTGCTCTACTTCATCAGCGACTGCTTCCATCATCTCGAAAAAATCTTTTTGCCACTCTTCCATTTTGGATACTCAGCACAAAAGGCTTAGTTTTTACCGGCGACGCGATGACGCCAATTAATCTGCAATTCTATTCTAAATAGTGCGAATCCATGATGCGATCGCAATGCTATAGATTAGCACCCGTTGCCTTGCGCGATCGCAAGGCGTGTGATGCTCCTCGCAGCGACTCGCTCTTGCCTATGCAGCTAACGATTCGGCTGTTCGCAGTTTATCGTTCATTACTGCAAAGCTAATCGCGCTTTAGCCGACGCAGTTCGTCCTGTAGTGCTTGCACCTGTTGGCGCATCGCGTCCACATCATTATTTGGAGCCGCATTTGGAGCTGCTGCCGACTTTGGCTCTTCATCTTCTGAGAGAATTTCAATCCGCCGCGGCTCACCGGGTTGGGTGCTGCTAGTGGATGGCTCAACGGGTGCCTGCTGGGCTTGTTTCATCATATCATCGACAAACCGGCGGGCTTCGTCTGTTGTCATCTCGCCTTTTGCTACCATTTCATCGGCTAGCTTTTGAGCTTGCGATCGCAACTCAGTTAACTTTCCCCCAGCTCTCTCACCCGCAGAGGCAGCTAAGCCAACCCCTAAGTAAAACGCTTTTTGAACAATATCTCCAAAACCAGCCATCGCAATGAGTCGCTCCTTTAATCTGCAAGTATCTGCTGATTCCAGCATAAGCGTGAAATCGAGAAACTGCCCACCAATTACAAGGCAAACGAGGGCGAGGCGGCGATTCGGGTGATCCGGATACCACGCCTATCACAAGCATCCCGTGTTGCTGCTACCTTCCGGTTCTGACAAGGTTTAGGCGTTGCGATCGCATGGGTCCAGATCATCTAAAGCATAACATCATTCACTGAAAATTGAAACCTCTGGCGGCAATCAAGGATTCGCTTTTATTCGGCAACCACTCGCCACTCATAAAGTTCATACTTGACGCAGCCGTTTTGCACCAGCGGATCGAGTGAGACAATTGCGCGCGCCTCCTCCAGTGAAGACGCCTCAAATAGCATCATGCCGCCTCGCCGTTCCAGCCAGTAGCCGCTACGCGCCTGATATCCTTTGGTAATCAAATCCTGGACATAAGCTTTGTGCGCCGGTACAGATTTATCAAAGATCGGTTTATCAACGATGCCTTCTTCAATCTTTACAAACCAGGGCATTCACTTTCTTCCCTTATCTGGCTATATCTATTTAACAAGTAAACTACCGCTGGAAGTTCTTGGACAATACAAAACGCCGCTTCTTTATTGCTCTCTTGCCGCCGCAAGAGATTCAGGACTACGCCAAAGAGATTCAGCAGCACTTTGCTCAAACCTTTGCTAGCAAAGGTGCCCAGAAATCTCCCCCGCATATCACGCTGCAACCGCCGTTTGAATGGCAGGTAGAGGCAGTGCCAGTGCTGGAAGAATCCTTGAGAACGTTTGCTTCCCATCGTCCACCTGTCTCCATTACCCTGGAAGGGTTTGGAGCATTTCCACCGCGTGTTATTTACATCAATGTTCTTAAGACGCCGGAACTGCTAGCGTTACAAGCCGATTTAATGACCGATATGGAGACCAACTTGGGAATTGTCGATGCGGTTTCCAAGCAGCGTCCCTTTGCTCCTCACATGACTGTTGCCTTTAGAGACTTGACACGGCAAAACTTTCATGCATCATGGGCTGAATTTCAGGGGCGATCGTTAGAGTTTGAGTTCACTGCTGCTCAGCTAACCCTACTGATTCATACAGGGGAACGATGGGAAGTGAGGGCCGAATTCCCTTGTTTAGCGCGCCGGAGGTAAACAGGGCAAGCCTTTCAGCCAAGGTTGCGGCTGGTTGTGGCGCGATCGCAACCTTTTTTCTTTCGCTCAGAAAAACCCTCACTATAATAGCGAATCTTGTTCACTCAATTTTCCAATCTATCCTAGGGAATAAACGTTGATAAAGATTTGTCCTCTCTCATGGTAGAGGTAGTGCAAGCTTGACTCTCACTATTGTGTTGTTATTAGTGTGCTGTCCCCACACGAGTAGATTGCTAAAGTGAGAGGAGTCAATGAAAAAAGTTAATGTACTTAATGTATCCATTGACAACTTGTCAAGAGCAGAGCTATTAACCAAACTCGATCGGGAAGGTGGTATCGTATTTACGCCAAACGTAGACCACCTGATGAAGCTGCAAACCGATGGAGATTTCTACAAAGCTTACAATATCGCTACTTATAAAGTGTGTGACAGTCAGATAGTATTGTACGCTTCTAAATTTTTAGGAACGCCGATTAAAGAAAAACTGTCGGGTTCAGATTTATTTCCCGCTTTCTATATGCACCACAAGGACAATGAAAGCGTTAAGATTTTCTTGCTGGGTGCCGCTGAAGGAGTGGCTCGTAAAGCTCAAGAGCGAATCAATAACCAAGTAGGCAGAAATATTATAGTTGCTTCTCATTCGCCGTCTTTCGGATTTGAAAAGAGCGAAAAAGAATGCCTAGAAATTATTGACAGGATTAATAAGTCAGGCGCTACAGTCTTAGCCATTGGCGTCGGTGCCCCTAAACAAGAAAAGTGGATATTGAAGTATAAAAATAAATTACCCAATATCAAAGTTTTCTTGTCTGTTGGCGCATCTCTTGACTTTGAAGCAGGACATAAACCAAGGTCTCCACAGTGGATGAGCGACGCAGGAATAGAGTGGTTACATAGACTCTTATCCGAGCCACAAAGGTTATGGAAAAGATATTTAATAGACGATATGCCTTTCTTCTGGTTAATTTTGAAACAAAAGCTTAACCTTTATAAAAAGCCTTTTCAGGCAGAGAAGAAATCTGTGAAATTAGAACGAGTTAAGTGGGAATAAAAAAATTCTTATTTGAAGGGACGTTTGTAAAGTACCTAATGTTGTAATGCTGTAGCTTGCTTGTCGTAGGGTAAGTAGTCTTAGCAGCTATAGGCTTTCTGTTAAAATTTATGGTTGCAGGATAGACGTTCCAGGGAACGTCTATTTTTGTGATGAGATATCTTGGCAAGCGATTAGACTAGTTGACTTAGACTACTTGAAAAATTTGTCCCAACTTTCCTCAAGCTCTTTCTTTCCGGTAAACGGGTAAGGCTGGGGTTCTAAATAGATTGTAAGGGTCGAGCGCATTCCGAACCCCTTCGCTACAACTGCGTCACGAGATGTATTTGCTTGCCGCCTTAGGAGGATGTTCCTGCTGGATTACTAATTGCCATAGTAAATTCCTCTGCCATTTGTACCAATAAAAACTAAACCAAACTGCTGCAAGCTTGCTTCCATCACATTTGGGCTATTGCCAATCGGATTTTTCGGATTACCAATCCTTTGCCATGTCTTCCCTCTGTCGAGAGAACGGAAGATTCCTTTGCCCATATTATTAATTTCTCCGTACACATACAGTGCTGGAATCGTGCTTCCCTGCTGTGGTTTTCCTAAAGAAAACAAATAGGATCTCTTAACTGCATTCATCTTAGAGAAGGTCTTGCCACCGTCTGTCGAATGGTAAAGTTGTTTCTTATCGAGACTCAGCCAAATTTCACCTTTAACTCCAGATACGGTTCTTAGCGAGTGCCAACTTTCATCGGGAAGTGATGAATTCACGACTTTAAAAGACAAACCTCCATCGGTACTTTGATATAATTTGCCATTCTTATAGTAATAAAACGTGTTACCATCCACTTTGTCTGCTGCCAGCGGCAAAGACCAATTCCAAGGTCCCTTGGAACCCTTGGGTAAGCCAGTAACTTCTTTCCACGAAGCGCCTCCATCATCTGTGCGGAGAGCTTTATCTCCACTAACAGTGACAACAAATAACTTTGGATTAGTTGCTGACATCGCTATACGCATCGGCATCGTGTCTTTTGGAAATGAAGCAAATTCTTTCCAAGTTAAGCCGCCGTCTGTCGAAGTTGCTCCCGAATAAGTATTGTTCCAGCGATTACCGCCAACGCGCACCATTTGCAGGGGAGCTTTTTCATAGTAGGCAATGCTGTAGGTATCCTGGAACGAAGGGCCACTAGCACTAAAGGTTTTAGATGGATAATTGTCTAATCCCTTGTTGTGGTAAAACCCGTCTACATCTGCCACCCCACTCAACAACAACGCGCCACTCGGAGGCGCAGTTAAGGTGAAGGTGACAAGCTCTTCGTGTCCTTTTTGATAGTTCGTCCAGGCAGAGGGTTGTTTGTTAATATTGTCTGTCCGCCATATTCCGTACCAATCGGTAAACCAAACTCTTCCAGAAACGTGGGGGTCAAACTCAATCGCAGAGACAGAAGGATTGGAGAGCATATAGCTAGACCACCAAGGAACGGTATTGTTAAGCGATCGCTTCTGCTCTTTCCATGTAGTTCCGCCATCGAATGAGCGGTAAATTTTAGTATTTTTTCTCTCTTTTGTAGCAACAAGAATATCTTTAGGATTAGCAGGGTTAATGCTCAACCCATTAAAATCCTCTTTGGAGCCTTGTGGAGTAATGTTTTTCCAATCTCCATCTGTATACTTTCTAACTCCAGGACTTCCATTAATTGTTGTGTAGAGAGTGTTATTGCGACTTGTCATTAGCCGCATCGCTTTTTTTGGGCTTCCGTCAATCTTGCTCCAGGTAATGCCTGTGTTAGTAGATTTATAAATTCCATCACCATAGGCATTGGCATAGACTAAGCCAGGCTTATCTTTGTCAAAGACAATTGCTGTGATGCCGATATCTTTTTCCGGCTTTCCGGGAAAAGAAGTCACTTTAGTCCAGTTCGCGCCAGCATCTAAAGATTTCCAAAGCCCATCGCGCCGCGAACCAAATAAAATCATCTTGGAATTAAATGGATTGATGACGAGTCTCTCGCCTACCTCCCGCCTATCTTGGTTGCCGCCCATTGGCAAGTCCAAATCCAGCTTTTTCCAGGTTGCACCTCGATCGTTAGACTTAAAGATAGTTCCAGGCTCATCCCAGACGTATTTGCCTGCGGCAATATAAACAATATTTGGATCTTTTGGATCGAGGGCTAGGGCTTCTCCGCCGTAGTAATTGCTCTTCTCTAGTGGAAAGTGGTCAGTTAGCGGTACCCAGCTTTTATTTACTGAATTCCAACGATAGAAGCCACCCACATCAGTTTTGATGTAAACAAGATCCTTCTGTAGCGGATGCAGAAAAATACCCGTAACATAGCCCCCTCCGCCTATTGCAACATTCGTCTCCCCCAAAGACACATTGGTTCGGTAATTGCGGGAAATGACGACTTCTGCCTGTCCTGATGCACCGTTAAGGATGTTGCTAGCAAGCCAGATGTGCTGAAGTGCGACTGTGGCAAACAGAGCAATGACAGCAAGGCGAACCGTTCGAGCTAACGAAAGGCTTGGTTGGGCGCTAAATTTAGTAATCAGCTTGAAGGCGATATGGGCGAGGCAAATCCCGATGGCGAAGACTAATAAGCTAGTCAGAACTGGTTGGACGCTTGCCAGCCCTGCAAATGTAACATTAGCGATCGCTTCAATGCTTGACCAATGATTAATAGCTGCATTAAGCATCGTTGAGCCTCAAATCCCATAATCAGCTACTTCCAACTAAGGAATTATAGCTGACTATACAGATTTGACGGGTTAAGTCTTAACTAATGCCTAAGGTGACTGGGCTACTTTCTTTTAAAACTCTTGCATCAAGCATATCTAAAATTCTGCTGTCCTGCGTCATATCGAATTTTCGGGCAAAGTGAACGTCCCTTCTTATAATTGCTGAGTAATCTTCAGCATTTAGAGTACGAGGATGACCGTGGCGAGTCCCAGTCCAATCAATATAGCGTTTATAGTCGTTACACAAATGAAATTGCCCGCTATTGACTAAAACCGTTTGGACAAAAGATTCATCAGGAATACAAGTCTTTTTATAGTAATTAATTAGCTCGGGGTTATGCTGGCAAAAATGATGTAAATATTCGACACACTTCCTCGATAGAGTCTTGAAGTAAGACCCTGCATAGCATTTAAAGTTTTCATTGAATGGAGATGAAGTCGTACGAACTCCTAGCATCAGCCCATAGGAAGAATTTATTCTCACCAAAGGCTGGACATTATTAATGACCATGCGAGGAATTTTGACGATAGCGCGTTTCCACAGTGGTAAATATTGACCCGAACGCCAGTACTGATAGAGATAGCGATCGCTACCTTCCCGGCTTCCCCAAAGATTTCCCTCTAAATCTGAAAGTACATCAAAATACTCTAAAAAGCCATCAAACGGTGATTCCGCAAGAAACTTCTCAATTTTTGGTAGCGGTTGAATCGGATAGTCTTGGCCTGTAATATTGGCAAGCCAATCAAATTCAACATTATGGCTAAAAAGCCAGTCAATGGCATTCAGATAACCTTGAACAATCGAAAAATCTCCTCGTCCTCCCGTACCCCTAATTACATTCACTCCTGGGAATTCGTGAAAGGCCGTTACGTCTAAATGACAACCCCTAAAGTCATGGCTAATCAATATCTGAGATTGGGGACTTGATTTTTTTAGAGTTTGCACCAGTCTAAAAATCTGTTCGGGATTTTTATGACTTTGAATCAGATATAAAACTTTCACGATCTTTAACCTCCAGAAAACAACTGCACGAAAAAGTGAACGCAGCAATCTGCCAAAGTGTTGTGCATAACACTTCAGATGTATTATTAAGTAGAGATAGCTAGACTCAACCAGGTCAAGGTATTAAAAAAACCTGATTATCTGCTCTCTATGCGGTAACAACAAAATTTGCAACAATTGTCAAACTAGAAATGCCTGCATAATAAATACTGGTGATTTTGTGCAAGCAAAGTCATAAATTGACAGGGAAATCTGTGTTCAAGAACTTAACTAAAACTGTTTAACTGCAATAGCATCGACAAAGTTAAAACAGCAGTAAATAGGTGCTTTCACTGGAAATCAGGCACTCTAGAATAGTTAAGTTCAGGATGGTAAATAGTACACCTGGTATATAGACGAAATGTGGGTTTATTTGGTTCCCGGTTTTCAACCGAACCTTGTTTTATTGTTTCACCCACATAGACATAGATACTAAACTCTGTACCCTAGGAAAAAAATCTCTGTCTTTTAACCATGTCCAAATTCAGTAATGGTGTACAAAATTAGATTCTTCACGACAGGCTATGACCTTTTCGTTGCACCCAATTTTTTACATTTACAGCTATGGTCATAATTAAAATCCCAGTCTAAGGAACTCTTTAAGGGACTCAAGCCACGCTTGCAATCCTAGTCGCTTTACGCTTTACATCTTGTTACAGTGCCTATCTTGCAAGCGTCCCCCTTAAGATAGACTTTACTTATGCGATTTGTCCGCCTAAAGTAAAACATTAATATATTTCCTTTAAAATTAAAATAACAGTAACAAGCAATACCAATCTTGCCTGCACAAAACTAGCATAATAAAAAGTACTAGAAAATTAGCTAATTGCCACTTTGCAGATAGCTCAAAAAGTATTCAGGCAAATTTTTCTGTTACTAAGGCATTGCTAAAAAATTCCAAGCAGAAGATTTTAGAAATTCATCCCGACTCAGCGGAGCTAAACCATCTACCCAATTTTTTAGCTTAAAAATTTTTAGACCACACTCATTGACAAGCAGATCGTAAATTCTGCTATCGTGCCATTTTCCGTCTTTCAATGTCCCATCAACCCATTCTTGAGAATTAATTAAGCCACTTTCAAAAACTAAGTAAGGTTTATAAGTTTTTAATGTTCTGATAGCACCTCTAAAAACCTGCAATTCTACCCCTTCTACATCTACCTTGATAAAATGAATCTTAAGGTCTGGGGCTAATACATCATCAAGTCTCTGAGTTTTAACAGTGATTGGTTCCATAAGTGCATCAGGAATATGGCTTTTACAGCATTCTTTATCCAGGCTACTTACAGCAGGAGCATTCACTACATACCAAAAAGTAGTTTCTGCCTCCGAATCACTCAAAGCTGTTTCTCTTACCTCAACAGTTGGAAATTTTTTTCTAAGCCTACTGGCTAACCGTGGTATTGGCTCAAATGCATAATGAAATCCTAGAGGTGAAAACTGTAAAATTTTGTCAAGTAAATCGCCCGTGTTACAACCAACATCAATACAGTTTGAGTCTTTTGCTAAAACACAAGACATCATTTCAATCGTGAAAGCATTGTCTTGTCTATTAAGAATGTCACTGCGTTTAGGAGGATTTACTATATCTAAAAAAGGTCTAACGACCGGATCGAGAAATGAACCCTTAATTGTTTCTTTGAAAAAGTTTTTTATTTCTAAGAAAATTTTCATGGTCTAGCTGCTCCAGTCACTAAAACGCCACTATACTAACATCAATTAATGCAACGTCAAGGTTTTATTGAAGCGGTTAGATTAATTTTATTAGAAGTATAAAAATGTTGATTATAAAGATTAGCTAGACTGATCTTGAAGAATACGGCGTCTTTGAATAAGCCCAGTCATTTTGGCAGCAAGAGCCTCTATTTGGTAATAAACAGGATGGGGTAAGAAGCAGAGCAAGTAGGCAGCTGCTAAGGTCATCAGCGTGCGGCGGGGTTGCTCCAAAAGGATGCGCCAGTGAGCAGCCAAGGCTCGGTGCATTAGCTGCACAGCCATTGAGCCTGCTTTTAAACGGACTGCACTTCTCGCTAAATATCGCAGTTGATATGCTTTAGTAGGGTTTTCCCATTCAGCGATTAATTCTGGAGCGTAGGAGCGTGTTTTTTCAATTACCCTTTCGAGAGCTTCTAATTGCTTCAGCAAACTAGCTGAAAGACCTCCCGCGTTTACCCGATACAGTGTCAGCGCTTCAGGAATCCCCTCAATTTGCCAGTTGGTTTGGAGGAGGATGCGAAGCCAGCATTCTATATCCTCTGCCTGACGAAAATTATCATCAAAATAAAAATCTTCAACAGTCCCGTAAAGATTATCTTGAAATTTAATCTCTTCAAATACCTCTCGCCGAACTACGGGAGCAGAACCATTTCCGACTGGATTGTCGCGAAGTAAATCGGGTAGTGTAATGTCCTTGAACTTGGGCATCAGATACGTACCCAAGGGATTTCCTGTTGCATCGATAAAAGCAGAACGGCTAAAACTAATCCCTACCGTCGAGGAATTATCTAAATGTTCGAGATGTTTCTCTAATTTTTCCGGTAGCCAAAGGTCATCGCCATCTAAAAAAGCTAAATAGTCGCCATGAGCATGGCGGATTCCGGTGTTTCTTGCTCCAGCGAGTCCTCTATTTTTCTGGCTAACGATTTTAATTCTAGGGTCTATAAACTGCTGGCAAATTTCTACAGTTCTATCGGGAGAGCCGTCATCAACTACAATAATTTCAAAATTTTTGTATGTTTGAGCTAGAACCGATTCAATTGCAGCAGCTATATAATTTTCTACTCCGTAGGCTGGAATAATAACCGAAAATTTTTTCATGAAAAGTACCATTTTCTTTAAGTTGCTTGAAAAATTCTTTCGTCAAGCATATCTAATACTTTGCTGTCCCGGTTCATGTCAAATTTTCTAGCAAAGTAATATTTATCTTTAATTAAATTTGGAAAATCTTCAGATGTGAGGATGCGGGGATGACCGTGTCGGCTGTTCTCCCAATCAATATAGCGCATATTGCGGGGATAAAAATTAAACAACCCACTATTTAATAAGATGGTTTGCATAAAAGATTCATCGGGAAGGCGAACTTTCTTGTAGTAGTTCACCAAATCAGGATTGGCAGAGCAAAAATCATGAATGTATTGAATGCATTGTCTAGAAATTGTTTTAAAGTAAGAGCCTCCATAGCATACAAATTTGTCATTAAATGGAGCTGAAGCGGCCCGTTGCCCGATGATGAGTCCATAGGAAGAATCAATCCGCACAAAAGGCTGAACATTATTAATAAGAACTCGAAAAGGTTTGAATAAGGCTCTTTGCCACTTGGCTAATTCTATACCTGACCACCAGTATTGATAGAAGTAGCGATCGCGCCCATCTTTAGCTCCCCAAGTACACTTATCAGAAAGCACATTAAAATAATCAAAAAATCCATCGTACTCGGTTGCAGCCAGAAAATTCTCAAATTTTGAGAGCGATTGAGTCGGATAGTCTTGACCTGTAAGATTAGCTAGCCAATCAAATTGAATATTCTGGGTTAAAATCCAGTCAATAACATCCAAATAAGCTTGGGTTATCGAGAAATCGCCTCTTCCAACTTTCTTAGCTCTTAGTACTTTAACATTCGGTAAACTCTCGAAGAGTTCTACATCTATTTGACTAGCATTAAAGTTATGACTCATCACTATATAAGAGTCATTACTGGACTTTTTAATAACTTTAACCAGCCGATAAATTTGCTCCGGATTGGTATGGGTTTGGATCAGGTAGACAACCCTCATATTCTGCAACCTATTTTGATGGCGAGCGGGTGTTTATAAAAAAGGTTCTATCATTATGCCAATTGACGGGAACGATCTTGAAGAATGCGTCGTTTTTGGGCGGCTCCTGTCATTTTTAAGGCAAAACTTTCCATCTGGCGGTAGAGAGGACGTGGCAGTAGCCACAGCGAATAGGCAGCTCCCAACGTCAAAAGTGTCCGCCGGGGTTCGTCAAGAATCATGCGCCAGTGGGTAGATAAGGCGCGGTGAGCCATGTCTACAGCGGTTGGGGCAGCTTTCAGCCGGACTGCCCACCGGGCTAATTTCCGCAACTCGTAGGCTTTAGCTGGGTTTCCATACTGAGCAATCAAATCTGGAGCATAGGAGCGGGTTTTTTCCAGCACCTTTTCCAAGTCTTCTAACTGCTTGAGTAGGTTGGCTGAAGCGCCCCCAGCATTCACTCGGTACAGCGTCAAAGCTTCAGGAATGCCTTCGATTTGCCAATCAGTCTTTAAGGAAATGCGAAGCCAGCATTCGACATCTTCAAAATGTCGCAATCTTTCATCGAAATAACAATCTTTTGCAGTACCCTGAGGAGCATCTTGAAACTTAATAGCTTCAAAAACCTCTCGCCGAATCACCGGAACTGAGCCATTTCCAATCGGGTTACGGCAGAGGATCAAGGGTGGAGCAATATCCTTGAGTTTAGGCATTTGATAGATACCTAATGGCTGCCCCGCTTCGTCAATAAAAGCAGAGCGGCTAAAGCTAAGCCCGACAGTTGGTGAATTTTCTAGATGCTCAATATGTTTTTCCAGCTTTTCTGGCAGCCACAAATCGTCTCCATCTAAAAAAGCCAGATATTCTCCTTGAGACTGGCGAATTCCTGTATTTCGAGCGGCGCAAACCCCGCTATTATGCTGGCGAATAATCTGAATTCGAGGATCTGTGAATTGCTGACAAATTTCTACACTTTGATCGGGAGAACCATCATCAATAATTAGAAGTTCAAAATGTTTATAGGTTTGGTCTAAAACTGATTGCACTGTAGCAGCTATATATTTTTCGACTCCATAAACCGGAATTATGACAGAAATTTTTTTCATTTTGATTTTGAAAAATTGTGAAAAATTAATATTTGCTACAGCCAGCACTTCCTTGTGATTAACTGCCCCCTTACTCTGACTGACTTATAGTAGGAACATCCTTTGTCATGGACGTACTGGGACGCAAATTACCAAATTTACGGGCTATGGCAGAAACTAAACGACGCGGTTTATGAATCAACAAATTATAAAAGGTGAGTGACAGCCGCTTCTGGTAGGACTTTGGTGCAAGACGAAACGAAACATCTTGAGCGTTTGTGTTACAAAGTTCCCTAGGTATTTCAGCGGAGGCAGTTTCTTTAAATGCTTCTGTTAGTTGAGTAGCTAAATTAGGAAAACCTAACTTTTCTGCCATTTCTACGATCAGATGACCGTCGTAATTAATGTATTGTTGATGTTTGAAATCTCCACAATAAACAATGCCAAAATCCAAGTATTCCTCTAGCTCATTGGCTAAGCGCACCAAAAGAATATCGCGATCAAGCGGATCGAGCGTATCAATGCGGTGAAAAATATCGGGAATCGTCTTTTTATTCCAGGACAGCGTTGCATATCTAGCAAGATACTCCTCAATCTCTTTGCCAACAACACGTTTTACCTGTTCGCGTTTGGCATTAGAAATGCCTTTTTTCCCGTTTCCAAAGTCACCATGAGTATAGGTAGCATGAAGCAGACCTGTTGCTACTATCTTTGCAGGTACATGAAGAGAAACCAGGATACTAGCAGTGCTGACTAGATGGGCAATAAACGTCTTACCTGAGGCTCGAAAAGCACCTGTGAACAGCTGCATTGTCAGCTGATAAGCATCACGGATGCGGTTAATATCGTTGCTTGAGTAGCCTTCTGCACGTAGCTGGTTGAAGAGTTGAATGTTTGTTTGAGCAAAAGAGTGCATAATTTTGCTTTTGATTGGAATGCTTCATTTTTGTTGCACTTGGCTTAGGCGAAGTCCATTGATTTTGTCTAAGTCAAGTGCATTTAAAAAAATTAACAATCATTGAACGGCTTAGGCAAAACGTCTCTCTGAAGAAGGAAAACCCAAACAACATTTCAATTTCAATAGGAGCGTTCCTGAAAAAGCGGGGAATCGCTTAACACAGAACAAGTTTAGTAATAGCATCCACTTTTCCAAGGTAGGAGTACGACTAAAAAAGTCTGTGGATTGCGATCGCTTTCCCCACTTGTTTTCTGGATGAAGACTTAGTTTTGGCTGTGTAAGAGTATTTATCGTCGAAGCGATCGCACCTTCTTTTGGCACCTTCGTTTCGTCGTTCTACACCCTTACACGCCAACCTAACGGGACGATGCCGTCACTGTAGGCTTCTTCTCCGGTATTGCAGGCATCTGAGGTTGTAGCCCTTTCGCTTGCAGGCGAGCCTGACGATTCGTGAGATAACGGTTAAACACCTTATCTAGAGGACGCAACACTTTTGCCACCCCGCCCCCAGCAAGACCTAAAGTCAGGCGGCTACCAATTGGGTTCAGGATTGTCACGTATCGCCGCCATCCCAAGCGCTTGTAGCGATATTTGAAGTACCCGTCCTCGTCCAAATTCCATTTATCGCGCAAGCGATGCAAGCTATTGAGTTCCCAAGCGTCGCTCCAACGCAGCATATAGAAGAGCATATCTGACGGCTTCAGGGGCGGGCCTGGAACATAAGTGACAAGACACGCAGGCTCAAAGTAAACGCTACCACCCGCCTCAACGACTGTCATGCAGAAATCGAGGTGTTCTTTAGTATTGAACATTTGTTCATCGAGCAAGCCGACTTTCTCAAAGATTTCAGTGCGAACCAGTACGCAATGGAATTCTGCTAGTTCGGTTTGTTGACGTTTGAGCTTGGGTCGCACCTCCGCTACTTTCTGACCTTGCTTGTACATTTTCTCGCGGAGACGCCGTCTGGGGTTTTCGCCGACTTTTTCCAGCCAAATGTGGGCTTCTCCACCGGCAAAATGGACAATTTCGTGTACCGGAGTGCCTTGGCAGGTCAGGGGACCCACTACGGTAGCGTTTGTCTCTTCAGCGCACTGAACTAAGCTTTCCAACCAGTCTGGGCTGACGATCACATCGTTATCGATAAAGACGAGATACTTGGTTGTAACCTGACTCAGACCGAGGTTTCTGGCGCGGTTTGGAGTGAGGTAGTGATCGGTGCGAATGATTTGAAATCCTTTTTCAGTCGCTTGCTGTTGCAAATAACGCTGAATGTGAGCGGGTGAACCCCCATCTACGTAAACTAACTTGAATGGGACTGATGTATGTTCGTAAATGCTTTCCAGCGACTCGCGGGCGCAGCTGAAACGTTCGCGGGGTGAAACAACAATCGTAACTTGGGGATCTAACATCAGGAACTCCTCGCTAAAGACTAAACAATTTATCGGCTGTTTTGTTTGCTATGCATCAACTCAGCTAGATAGGGAAAAAACTTGTTTGTGTTTAAAGTCTGTACTGTGTAGTTGCCCGGTGTCGCTTGGGCAGGTCTGTTTTACACAGGCAAAGACTGGAGATTGTGGTAAGACCAGTAAGCTCCCTGCTGGGCAAGCAACTCGTCATGCCCTCCCTGTTCGATAATTCGACCTTTCTCCATTACCACAATTTTGTCGGCATTCCGGACAGTAGCCAAACGGTGGGCAATCACAATTACAGTCCGGTTTGTTCGCAAACGTTCCAGTGCTTCTTGCACTAACTGTTCTGACTGCGAATCTAAGGCGCTAGTGGCTTCATCGAGAATCATGATTTCCGGGTCGCGCAGCATTGCCCTAGCAATTGAAATGCGTTGTCGTTGTCCTCCGGAAAGCCTAACGCCTCTATCTCCTACCACTGTGTCGTATTGGTTGGGCAACTGACAGATAAATTCGTGGGCATTGGCAAGGCGGGCTGCCTCAATCACCTTTTCTCTGTCCATTCCCTCTAAACCGTAGGCAATGTTATCCAGAAGTGAGGCATTAAAGATGTAGGTGTCTTGGCTAACGACTCCGATGTGCTGGCGTAGCGAGACAACATCGTAGTTTCGGATATCTTGACCGTCGATCTCGATTACACCGTCGGTCACTTCGTAGAAACGGGTAACGAGAGATGCCACAGTGGATTTCCCGGCTCCAGAAGCGCCAACCAGCGCCACAGTTTTGCCACGAGGAATTTCTAGATCCAAACCGTTGAGGACGTAAGATCTGCCGCTGTAGGCAAATTTTACATTTTGGAAAAGAATGCGATCGCGCAACCCTGTAAATTTCTGGTTTCCATTAGGAAGCGGATATTTCTCTGGTAACGAGAGCGCCTCCGTGACTTTCGTTAACGCTGGCAGAGACTCTTGGACAGAACCCCTCGCTGCATTCACCTTTTTCAGTACCGGAACAATTCTAATCAGAACCAGCATGAATATCAGCAGCTCTGCGGTCGTGAGCAGACCCTTGGAGATAAACAAAGTGTAGCTACCGACTAGAACTACCATCGCCGCCGCCAAAGTCGCTAACTCTGTCAGCGGGTCGATGATGTTTAGCTTCTTAGCTAGCCCGATGTTTGCCTCCATATAATTGCTACTGATCTTATTGAAGCGGTTCAGTTCAAAATCTTCCGCACCATAAGATTTAACGATGCGAACACCGCCTAACGTATCTAAAGCCATCGCGTTCAGAGTGCGTTTAGCAGTGACAACTAAACCCCCCGATGTCTTAATCTTTTTCAAGAAATAACTGAGCCATAAAGCAACGCCTGTAATCAAAAATGTCGTTAGAACCGTCATTTTCCACGACACGATCACCAACGTTCCCAAATACGCGATTAAAATCAGCAGGTTGGTCAAGCCATAAAAGAAGTTAGTCAACAGCTTGTTTGTTTCCATCACCTCTGTATGTAAGGTGCTGGTTACTTTACCCATCTGCACATTATCAAAAAATTCAATGGGCGAATATAAATAGGTTTGATACAGCCGTTTCCTCAAGCGTTTGATGACGGCTTCCCGATAAATGGAAGTCAAGACTTGGGAAATGTAGTAGAAATACCCTTTTAAAATTAAAGAACCCATGAGGACTAAGGCAAACAAGCTAATGAGCGTTCCTTTACCTTGCTGCGCTAGCCAACTGTTCAACCCTTCCGTTAAAGCCATTTGAGGAAGAAGCGTTCCACCTCCTTCATTCAAAATTACTTTTAGGAAAGGAATCATCAATCCGATTCCTACACTATCTAGAATAGAAGACAAAATCATTGTCACTAAACCTAGATAGAGAGTTTTCTTCTGCACCTCCAAAATCAGAGAGGTCAGTTTATCGAATTTTCCAATTCGCTTCATTAAGCCCAATTTTAATTTTGCTTTAGCCTCACGCAACCTTGTTTCTCGTCCGAGTGTCTGACTTCGACTCATAGTGTCTACCGCTACTGAACCTTTGAACAGCCAATCGTTGATTGCTAATTCCAGGCTAAATTTTCTTGCCGGAGCGCTTTTTCCTGATGTTTCACTGTGCCGACGCTTGCTCTTAAATTATTTTGCTCGTAGGAAACACAGTGTTAGCTTTGTTCACTTTCTCTAGTAAATGTTACCAGACTTTTTGCTATAAAAGCATCGAAAAAACACGATTTCCCCTATTTTTAATGTGAAGTTTTAGTGAAGTTGCAATTAATATAAAATCCTTACTTGAAGTTTTTATTTTTTAACTCATTCAATCAGAAAATTATTCGGTTTATATCATGTTTTTTCTAGAAAAATATACTTCTAATGGCAGATTTTAACCTGCCAAATGCAATTTTAATGGTTGAACTCTATCTAATGGTAGATTTCTACTAACCGCTCGTTCAACTTGTTAAAGTCGTAATGCGCTTCTACGTAGGCGCGACCGGAGCGACCCATTTCAGGCCAAACTTCCGGATGTTCAAATAAATAGCCCAACTTTTCAGCCAGAGTATCGGCATCTCGTTCGGGAACCAAAAAACCTGAAATCCCATCTTCAATTAGTTCTGGAATGCCACCGTGTTGCGTCCCTATCACGGGTAAACCCATTGCCATTGCTTCTTTTAATACGTTTACGGGGGCATCTTGATCGCCGTTCTTCGCTGTCACGCAGGGGGCGATAAATATATGGGAGTTGTCGAGAATTTCAATGAGTTCCTGCTGCTGCTTGTGACCGAGCAATTTTACTTTGTCACTAACGTCCAGCTCATCAATGAGTTGCTGCAAACTTTCCTTTAATGGCCCATCCCCAACGATGTTGTACTCGATGTTGGGGTATGCCTTAGCCAACTTGGCAATGGCACGAATTCCATACTCAATCCCTTTTTTTTCGACAAGGCGACCCGTGGTGACAATCCCAATACGACCATCAGCGGGTAGATGACGTGTGGTAAACACAAACTTGCTACAATCAATGCCCGAACGAAGGACGATGATTTTCTTCTCATCGCAACCTAGCTTAATCAGGCGACGTTTGAAATAATCGCAGTTAGAAAGAAAAAGGTCTCCTGTGGCGAATAGGGGATTATAAACGTCTTCACCGAATTCCTGAATATGCTGGCTAATATCGAAACCGCGAAATGAGGTAATTAATTTTCCGTGGGGCGCACCAATCAGCCGAAATGACATCCCGATGAATCCTAAAGGGCCAAATTGACAATGGATGACGTCGTATTCTTTTTTGCCCAATAATGAGACTGCTGCATATAGCAACCTCAATGAAGCAGCTTCTTTGCCATACTTAAAAACATTAAGCGATCGCAGTAATAGGGCTGGGTCTTTGTAGCTGTTCGCGAATAGCAACCCCAAGCCTTTTAGCCCGCGAATCGCAATATTAGATGGCATTTGGATATAGTAGGTACGATTCAGGAGTTGGTACTTTTCTACTGCTGGATGCACCTTGGAAGTATCTCCGAGTTGGTCAGAATAGATATCAACTTCGTGACCCCGATCGATTAAACCAGCGATTTGATTTAAGATAAAGGTTTCTGACAAAACCGGAAATCGACCAACAATCATCGCGACTTTCACAACAATTTTACCCCTACAACTTGACTTTTCTATTTACTAAATACCCTATCAGGTAATTAGCAGTTTCTCGTATATTTCAACTAAATGGTCGTTTAGCTGCCCAATTTCATAGTGCTTTTCCACGTATGCACGACCAGCCGCACCCATTTCGGGCCAGACCTCTGGGTGGGCAATTAGGTAGCCTAATTTTCCTGTCAAAGCATCGACATCTCGTTCTGTAACTAGGAACCCTGAAACCCCATCTTCGACTAGCTCAGGGATACCACTATGGTAAGTGCTGGCAACTGGCAAACCCATTGCCATTGCTTCTTTTAAAACATTAGGAATTCCTTCTTGATTATTATCCTTACTGGTTACGCAGGGAGCTACAAAAATGTGGGAATCGTTGAGAATTTGCACGACTTCGTGCTGTTGTTTCCAACCCAAGAGATTTACTATATTTCCAACATCTAGCTCTTGAATCAGTTGCTGCAAGTCTGGCTTTAAAGAGCCATCACCAATGATATTGTATTCAAGATCGAGGTTCATTTTTGTCAATTTAGCGATAGCGCGAATACCATATTCAATCCCTTTTTTTTCAATTAGGCGACCTGTTGAAACAATCCGCACTTTACCATCGGGATGCGGATAGCGTGTCTTAAAGGAAAACCGATTACAATCGATTCCTGAGCGGAGTACAATAATTTTTTTTTCATTGCAGCCCAAACTAATCAATTTATTTTTAAAATGGTTACAAATGGGCAGGAAACAGTCTCCTTTTTCAAAAAGCTTTTTATAGATATCGTCACCGTATTGACTGAGATACATAGTGAGGTCGGAACCTCGAAATGAGATAATTAATTTGGCTCTAGAGGCAGCAATTGTCCTAAAGTACATCCCTAAGAAACCTAATGGTCCAAACTGGCAATGGATTATATCGTATGGCTTATTTGATAGAAATGGGAGTAACGAGAATGTTGTATACAACATCCTCAAGGAAGCAGCTTCTTTACCATACTTAAAAACATTAAGCGATCGCGCAAAAGCAACAGGATTTTTATGGAAATTTGCTAATAGCAGCCCAATCGCTTTAATTACGTAAATTAAATGATTCGCTGGTCTTTGCTCCGGAACATAGTAGGTGCGCTCAAGAAGTTGATATCTTTCCACATCTGGGTGGATTTTGGCAGTATCGCCCGGTTGCTGGGCGTAAATTTCAATCTCTTGTCCTCTCTCAATCAGCCCCACGATCTGATTTAAGATGAACGTCTCTGATACAGTAGGAAATTTACCAACAATAAAAGCGATTCTCATCGTAAATTTCACCTAATATCCGATACTCTGCTGTCATCATTCTGGACGGTTAAGCATCAAGAGCCTTTAGGTCGTTTAAATTGTTTTAGTACAGACAGGTAAAGCTCCTTGGTATTGAATACATAGAACATCAAGATTAAATAGGTCAAAGCCATTACCGCCAAACTGACAATCACTGTAGCCCAAACGGTTAAAGTTGGCGCGATCGCTAACTTAACCCCAAAAGCGATCGCTCCTGCGATTAGAGATGCCAGCAAAGGATGCTTCATGGCTTCTAATAAATTGAGCATGGTGATAGACGTGCCGCGCGTTGCATAGTACATACAAGGCAATGTCTGTAATAGCTTGGCAATTGAATAACTTAAAGCAACACCGCGTGCACCGTAAGGTAATCCAAAGAAAAAAGAAATCACCAAGAAGCTGGAAGAAAATACTCCCCACTTGAACATCTGAGCTGTCCTTCCTGAAGAAATATAGAGCCAGCCAGAGGTATTCGTAAGTGGTTGAACGAGTGCAGATATACCAAGAAGCTTGAAGATTGTACCAGCCTCTCCCCATTGGGAGCCAAGTATCAGCTCGACCAATTCTTCGGAGACAATCATCATAAAGAGGACGATAGGCGTCGTCAAAAATCCGATCAGCGATAGTCCTTTTAAATAGTGATTGCGAAATTGCTGTGGCTCAGAATGCAATCGGCTCAGACCGGGAACGGCAACAGCGGTAATTGGGGAGTTGATTTGTTGCAAAGGAAGCATCATTAGGCTGTATGCTTTCGCGTACACACCTAGAGCCTCAGCACCCCACACCCGTCCGATTAGAATGTTGTCCAGGTTTCGGGCGCAGTAGTTAAGGACGCTGAAACCAGTGAGGTTGCCACCAAAAGCCAGCATAGAACGGACGCCTGAGCGTTGAGCAGGTAAGCCAGGACGCCAACCACACATTACCCAAACCCCAGCAGCCGTGACGATTGCCGTAGTCAGTGACATAAATACCAGCGACCAGTATCCAGCCCCATACAAAGCCGAAATAATCGCGATCGCTACCCCCAGCACGATGGAGACGATCTCAATTGCAGCGAGAGCGGTAAAGCGCATCTGCCGCCGAAGCAAGGCTTGGTGCTGGACGCTCAACCCACCAAATATAAATGCACTAGCAGAAACGATCGCAATCCAGGTGAGGCGCGGCTCACCATAAAACCAAGCGATCGCCGGTGCCATAACCGCAGTCAATAGCATCAGCAAGAGGCTCATCCCCACATTCACCCAAAACAGGGTGCTGACTTGCTTGTGGTTGATTTCGGCTCTTTGGATCGTCGCCGTTGACAGACCCATGTCATTGAAGAGAAACACAATACCCGTCACGCTAGTCACCATCCCAATTAGACCGTAGTCTTGAGGTGAGAGTAGACGAGCTAGCACAACCGTCGATCCCATTTGAAGTACAAATTTGCACCCCTGACTCACCATCGTGACTGCACCGCCACGAACCGAGCGACCTTTTAAATCAGCCTTCAGATGGTCAGTCTGAAAGTGCTGAGTTTGGTCAGGCTCAGATAGAATCTTTTTCTGTAATCTTGACAAATTGATACCTCTTATAAAACTCTTTGAAGCGACTAATTTAAAAATTGCTAATTATTTCTGATATTTATAGAAGGATTTAAACCCTTCTTCTAAATTTCCTCGTTTTGGTCGATTTTCAAACTAAAATCAGGGCGTCTCCTTACCGATATTTGCTAAATTTTTACTCCAGCGTTGATATCGAAAATCACGAAATTTAGTAGATATCTGCCGAAAATAGTTAGCGAATTTAGGGGAAAGCGATCGCATCACCAGCCATTTCAGCAGTAAGCGCTGAGCGCTGCTATTTAGGAGCATTTTTGGATACAAACGAACTGCCGTTTTTAGTTTGTAACCCGCTTGCTTAACTGCATCAGGATCTGCTTTACGAGTTAAATAAAGATCGGCGAGGTGCTGATAAACATTTGCTAAACTCTGGTTCTTGAGAGATTGCAACTCTGCTGGCGCTGTCTGGAAAGCCTTTTCAAGCGCCATCAGATTATATTTTTCCCTAACCTCTATTTTGGAAGAAATTGAGCCAGCTACTTGACGATAAAAAATCTGATGTTGAGGAACCAGAACGTAAGACCACTTAGCTGCTAACCTGAGCCAGTAATCCCAATCATGAGTAGATTTCAGTTCTGGGTCGAGTTCCCCAACGGACTCAATTGCTTGCTTACGAATCAGTGGAATTGAACCACAAACTAGAAAATTGCTGACTAATAATTGTGGATAAACATTTCCTTCAAAATATACGGGTTGCTGCACATATAAAAGTTTCCCTTTCTCATCTATAAAAGAAGTCCAGCTATAAGCTACTCCTGCTTCGGGGTGCTTTTGTAATTCTGCAAGTTGTAGTTCTAGCTTGTCTGGTGTCCATAAATCATCTGCATCAATAAAGGCAATAAATTCACCTTTAGCGTGAGCTAAACCGCGATTGCGAGCGACGGCGGCTCCGCCATTTTCATAGACAAATACTTTTACCCGTTCATCAACAATTCCTTTAAGCAGTTCTACGCTTTTGTCACTCGATCCGTCATCAACTAAAATTATTTCCAAGTCGGAAAATGTTTGCTGCTGAACAGATTTAACCGTTTCCAAGATTGTTTGTTCAGCATTGTAGACCGGAATTATCACTGATATTACTGGCATTTAGTTTAACCTTTGTGTAAGTCTAATAAAAAAAATGTTATCTTAATTCCCCTCAATCATCAGTAAACAGTTTAAAGTTCTGTTTTGACTCTATAACCGTTTTCAGGAATATTGGTCTCAGTGAATAAAAAGCTAGGAAACTTTTCTTTGATGCTAATTCCTAACATAACTAACCCAGGCCAATAAACATAGGCAAGAGCCTCTATATTTTCCCCAAAAGTAAACATAAATATCACCAAGATTATACTTAATCCTACTCGTGAAACTCGACTACTTTGGGACTTGATTACTAAATCTATAAAGCTCCAAGCCAAGGGAATGACAAGTGCCGTAAACCCTACGATTCCTTTCGTTACCAGAAGACCAAACCAAGTATTGTGAGAACCGATTGGCTTGAATGTTGCAACAGCAGGTCCTTTAAATTCACCAATTCCATGTCCCCAAATAGGAGCTTCTTTCCAACGTTCTACTGCTAGGCGAGCCAATATATCTCTCACTCTAGAAGAGCCGGCTCTAGCCTGGTAGAACATATCTGAGAAAGCTCTAAATGAATTAATTAGCCAGGAAGAAAACACTCCCATAATAAAACTGGCGATTCCGGCTATGAGCTGTATATAAGGTTTCGTAAAATTTGATAAAGCCCAAGTAGAAAATATGACAAAAGGAAGAGATACAATACCTAAACGCGAAACCGAACCCACAATCATTGCAACCGCGCCAATCATGCCAATGAATCGCCATTTTTTGTTCGATTCTTGCGCTGCTAGAAAGAAATAGATATTTCCTACCATTCCCAAGGCAGGTGCCCAGGGCGTAAACAATTCAAGACGAACTCCACCTCCTTCAGGATCGAGACCGTAGAGGTTAACACTGTAGTAGGCAAGACCGCTACGTTCTATGAGCCGCAAAGGGGAAGTGTAGATATGAGAAGGTAGGTGTAATCTAGACGCTGTATAGCAAACGATCACAGCAATTAAGCTTTGCAGACAAAGTATGCAAGCTGCTCTATAAATTATCTGAGGTCGAATTTTTAAACAGCCTGCAAGAGGAAATAACGCTAAGGGAGCATATCTTACAACCCAATTGATTGATGAGTTAAGAATTTTGCCTAATCCTAAATTGAAGTTCATGTGAGCAGCAATTAAAGCCACCTCCATGACTAAGATACAAATAATCCACACCCAGATTGTTGTGGGAATGGTTATTTTCTCCTCAGTGGGCGTATTCTCTGTTTGGTTCCACAGTTTCTTTCCTACACGCCACAAGAAAAACCAAGCTAGTATAGGCACTAAGGTCATTTGTAGCCCAAGAATGTGAATTACATAAATCCAGGTAATGTAATACCAAATCAACTTTTCTTCAAGATTTTGAGGTTTCATTGATATCTGGTTCATGCATCTTGGGTCTAATCAAAACAATATTGTTGCTGCGGTTTATCTCCTGAAATCTGAATCGATTTCCAGTGATTACGGACTGGTATCCAAGTAGGTATGTTTAACTAGCCCAGAAGACCGAGAAATTTTGCGATCGCGCAGCCACAGTAACAGTAGTCCATTAGTACAAAACAAGGAACCTAAGGCTGCACCTAGCAGAACTAATTTCTTATTGGGGGCACTCGCAGAAGTCGGAATTGTAGGCTCTGTAAAGATTTGAAGTTGAGGATAAGAGGAAGATATATTTGACTTGCTCAAATCCAATCTCGCTAAAGTAGAAGAAAAAACTGCTTCGGCAATTTGCACATCTCGCATCAGGTCGGCTAATGAAACCTCTTGCTGTGCAAGTGACTTGAGCCGATTCTCAAGTAGAGCAAGCTGTTGGTTGAGCGATCGCGCTTCTGCTTGGAGTCCTTGTGCCTCTGTCTGCACTGTCACTAATTCTAGGAAAAGAGCATCCCGCGAGGTTCCCGATCCACCACTTTTGCTCAGGTTAAGTTCTTCTAGACTTGCTATCGTAACGGGTCGCTTTAAAAGAGAGCGCCCTTGCCTCAGTAAAGCCGTTTGAGCGGCATTTAGCTTTGCCTGCTGCTGAATTAGAGCAGGATGATCGGGTAAAAATTTTGATTGCAAAGCAACGAAGAGGCTGTTCGCTTCACTATAGTCTTGTAAGTATTGTTGAAATAGGGAGTCGGCTTGAAGAACAAAAGCATCTGCCGCTTGTTTAGCCGATAAATCTAAGCTACTAGATAGTCCTTGCAAACGAGCATTCGCATCTTGCTGTTTAGCTAATACTTCAGCCCGCTGTCGCCGTAGCTGTTCAATATTTTGTGAAAGGTTCGTAAGTTGATCCGTAGAAGTTAAACCCGAACGCGCTTTGTACTCAGATAGGCGTGTTTGCGCTGCTTTTAATTTTTTTTGGGACTCCCCAAGGGTGGATTGTAGCGTTTTATCCTGCTGAGCGGCTTCTTTAATTCTCAGTTCGTTGATTTTTACTTGCAAGGCTTCGTAGAGCGCTAAAGATTTTTTATAAGCTTCTTCGGGAGTCGTTCCTTGAAACTCAAAAGTCATCAGCGTGGTGTTGTCTAATACTTTAGCCCTGGGTTTACCAAAATCTTGCAAGGGCATATTGAGCTTATTAGCAGCAGTCTCCAAGACCGGCTTACTGAGAGCTAGAAATTTATAGTTCTCTCTAGGATCTTGATTCGTACTCATGTACGGAGAGTCGCTTTTAGAGGAAGCTTGCCCAATCCCTGGCAGGTTGATATTGCTGGCTGAACCGGCTGAGGGTAAACTAAGCGCTAACTCAGTGCTGTAATTGGGTTTGGTAACTTTTATATAATATAAAGCTCCTCCCCAAATAGCTGCATTAGTTAATAGTCCTAAGACTAAGTAACGCATCCAATTTCCTTGAGACCTTGCTGATTTTGAGGAAGATTTAGAAATACTTGCAGAGTCAGTAATAGCCAAATCTTCATGGGGAGAGGTAATCGGGCGTTTCATAGTCAAAGAATTAGGCTTACACTAGGGTTATTGCGATTGTTTGTCTCTTTGAATAGCTAGGCTCAAGGACTGAGTGGCAATCTTGATTCAATAATTTTGTATAACCTTCGCTTATTAGAGTATACACAGCCTTTACTTCGCTACTTTTTAGGAGTGATTTATCATTGCTCACGTGAAGAGATTAAGATAAAACGCTTTCATATTTTCAGTTTCAAACAACAGCTAGGATGTAATTTCAAGAGCTATTTAGAAACTACTAAAAAGCCTTTTGATTGACTGCAATTGCAACATAGAATGTTTTTCTATCCACCCTATAATTTGTTTTTCGCTAGTCATTCGCTTTTCGCATTAGAAACACCCGGAAAAAGCTTAGTTACTCGTATTTAAAAACAGCCTAGATTTCAATGAAATGATTCGGTTCAAGGAATCATTAAACATAATTTTAGTGTCATCTCATCGTAAGGGGCTTTACATAGCGAAACATCAGTCCAGAGGATGATTATGGACTGCATGATTTTTTTTAACCAAAGTGCAAATCTAGCGAACTAAAAACGTGTTGAAAGAGGCACAGGCAGGTTGTTTGAGCAATTGCTCGTGAGATAGCGATCGCTCTGTTACGGTGACAAGTAAAGTGATTAAGCGATCGCTATCTCAGCAATGAAAACTTCATCAAAAATTGCACAAAAATCGTGCAACTTTACCTAAACTTTACAGAAGTTGGATTGATTTTGTGATTCGATGAGCCTCTATATCTTAATCACGATCGCTCACTTCGTTACTGTAAATTTATACCGCAAAGGGCGACGAAATTAATAAATTTTTGTTCCCATCTCGCTTTTATTGAATTATCGATTCGCCAGGATAAACAAAAGCGATCGCCCCAACAGAGCGATCGCTTTCCCCGCAAATACTACACTACAAACGTTAACTATTCGGACGTTGGATAATCGTTTCTGCAACGCGCCGCTTGGCTTTGGGGTCAATGCCAATGAAGCGCACGTACTCCCCATTATGCTCGCTCAAGCTAGCTTCCAAAGCAGCGATCGCTTCCGACGCATTTGTTGTCTGAATGGGATCGCCGCTTTGCCAAGATTGGCTGCGGAACCGACGTGCATTTGCGTGTTCTATACCAATGCGATAGCCTTGGGCAAGTAGATCCCGGATCTGTTGCTGCACCTCTGGACTAATTCGGGCACTATTTACCTGAGTGTTGCTGCTGTGACCGTTACCTCGATCGGACTCATGGGGGTGCGATGGCTCGTTCGCCAGTTCATTGCGGACAACGGTCTTCCGATTTTCCGGGGGTAGGGATGACATCTGAGGCACATCCCTAACTTCTGGAGTCACGGAGCGTCGGCTTGTATTGTACTCCTCTACCAAGCGTGAATTCTGAACTCGCTGCTGTTCTTGAACCATCAGGTTGCCAAACTCGATTAAGCGAGAAAGAGTGAAATCAGGCTTTTTGAACACTGGTGGTCCTTCAGCACTGTTTACTACCCTAGTAGAAACCCGGTTAATCCCAATGTCGTGGATGAAAGAGCGGATTTGTTCATCGTAAATGCGCGATCGCACTGCACCAAAGAAATCAATCGCTTGATCGGGAAAACGATCGACTAACTGTTCAATCTGACTGCGAGATAATCCATCTGGCTCAAAAATGCCTCCGACGATGCCAATCTTGTCATCTCTATCGGGTTCCCAGTGGAATTTTTCCATCCGACCATCCCGAATCAACGGCGCATACAGGGTGGCGAAGTCATTGCCTGTGACAATAATCGGCACTCTGGGTAGCGGCGTGGAATCATAACTGCCAGGAAGTTGCACATCTGTAGGTTTATCAGCAATATTCATCAGCGTGCCATTCACCAGCTGAGTATTCACCGTATATTGGGTGCCTTGATCGAAGCGCCCTGCCCCAGCATCCAAATCATTGATCATTAGCACGCACATCTTGCCGCGCACCTTGATCAAGTCTGCTGCTTCCCGATAGCGCAGGCGGATCAAACGCCCGGGATCTCCTGCATCTGGACTTTCCAGTTCCCCTGCCGACATATGGACAGCTTCAATGCCCATCCGCTCAAATACTAATTCACACTGAAAAGATTTTCCCTCTCCCTTCCGTCCGTGAACTCCGAGAATCAGAGGAACTCGTACTCCAGGGAGGTCAAGAAAATTTTTGGTGATATGAACCGCCAGCTTGTCTAAAAAGCGGGGAGAAATGTAGTAGGTCATAGTCTGTTAAAGTGAATGCTCCGATTGCTAGGCATCAAACAAACAAATTGGAGAGGTAGATTGCTCTGCCTCTCCAATTTTGCACGAACGAGTTAAAAGTGAGTCGGTTAGGCAGCGCCCACCTGACTAATTAAGGTTTAGTAACCTCTTTGGTTTGGTTTCCCAACGATGAAGCTGAGAACTTGGCACTGCTTGATGTTATCAAAGCCCATGACTCGGACATAGGCGTTGGGGTTCTCAGAACGGCAAGCTTTGATTTCAGTGAGAACTTCTTGGGTTGTCGTAGCATTGAACAGAGGCAGTTTCCACAATGTCCAGTAGTGCTGTTCCGGTGCAGAACTATCGCTGAATTCAACCCCTGCAATATAGCCTTGGTCGAGGATGTATTGGATTTGCTTGTTGATTTGCGCGTCGGTAAGCGCTGGCAAATAGGAAAGAGTCTCGAAACGAATCTCTTTAGGCAGAGTTCTCATAGTTGTGTGGTCTTCCTTGTAGGTATGTCTGCTAAGTGGACGCTTGATGCGGTCTAACGTCCAAAGTTGAAGAGTTCTGTCAGATGACGGTCGAGGTTATCCAGACTCGCCTGGTGATTCAGTTTGTTGTTCCGGCTGGAAGCTGGGGTCAGGTAAAGTAAGTAGCGTAATTCGCTCCAGATGTTGACGCCGATATTCGATATTAGATTTCTCAATACCAGTGCGAGTCATCTCAGGTAAAAAGTCTGCTACTTCCTCTGCAAGATGCTGGCGCACAGTCATAATCCGAAGCGCTAACTCTGGATTTTCTTTGAGTAATTCCTTGACGTAGGCTTCTCCATCTTGGATGACGCCCGTTTTAGAAAAGTTACTCAGCCAAATTGCCAAAGGAGGATTTGTTTCGCTCAACTGAGCCACGATATTTTTCACTGCCTGATAAGTCAGGTAGCTAATCAGTGTCTTAGCCGTGTCTTTGGCAATTTGCTTGAGATCCATATTTGACCCCAGACCTAAAGAGTTCTGAATTTTGAGTGTTGAGTTTGTTTAAGTTTAACTCAGCACTCAACAATCATGACTCTGTCATTAGATTACAGAGTATCCATTGCCTCGAACTCGAACTTGATTTCCTTCCAAAGTTCGCAAGCAACCGCCAACTCAGGACTCCACTTACAAGCTTCGCGGATCACGTCGCCGCCTTCGCGCATCAGGTTGCGACCTTCGTTACGAGCTTGGACACAAGCTTCCAAAGCAACACGGTTGGCGGTTGCACCAGGTGCGTTACCCCAGGGGTGCCCAAGGGTTCCACCACCGAACTGCAAGCAGGAGTCGTCACCAAAGATTTCCACCAGAGCAGGCATGTGCCAAATGTGGATACCACCAGAAGCCACGGGCATCACACCAGGCATAGAAGCCCAGTCTTGGGTGAAGAAAATACCGCGAGAGCGATCTTCTTCAATGTGGTCTTCACGCATTAGGTCAACAAAGCCCATCGTGATGCCTTTTTCGCCTTCCAGTTTACCAACGACGGTACCGGAGTGCAGGTGGTCTCCACCAGACATCCGCAGACACTTGGCGAGAACGCGGAAGTGAATACCGTGGTTCTTTTGACGGTCAATCACAGCGTGCATAGCGCGGTGAATGTGCAGCAGGATACCGTTGCGGCGGCACCACTTAGCGAGGGTGGTGTTAGCAGTGAAGCCACCCGTCAGGTAGTCGTGCATGATGATCGGTGTGCCGATTTCCTTAGCGAATTCAGCCCGTTCCATCATTTCTTCGCAGGTGGGAGCAGTCACGTTTAGGTAGTGACCTTTGATTTCACCTGTTTCAGCTTGAGCTTTTTCGATGGCTTCTTGAACGAACAGGAAGCGATCGCGCCAGCGCATGAAAGGCTGGGAGTTAATGTTTTCGTCATCTTTGGTGAAGTCCAAACCACCGCGCAGGACTTCATAGACGGCACGACCGTAGTTCTTAGCTGATAAACCGAGCTTCGGCTTAATCGTACAACCCAGCAAAGGACGACCGTACTTATTCAGTTTGTCGCGCTCAACGGTAATCCCGTGAGGAGGGCCTTGGAAGGTTTTGAGGTACGCAACAGGAATTCTTAAGTCTTCCAAGCGCAGCGCACGTAAGGCTTTGAAACCAAACACGTTACCCACCAGAGAGGTCAACAAGTTGGTAACAGAACCTTCTTCAAACAAATCCAGGGGATAAGCAATATAGCAAAAATATTGGTTGTCTTCGCCTGGTACTGGCTCGATGTTGTAGCAACGACCCTTGTAACGATCCAGGTCTGTCAGCAGGTCTGTCCATACTGTTGTCCAGGTACCTGTGGAAGATTCAGCCGCAACAGCAGCTCCAGCTTCTTCTGGAGGAACACCAGGCTGAGGCGTAACCCGGAAAGCCGCCAAGACATCAGTATCTTTGGGGGTATAGTCTGGGGTGTAATAGGTGAGTTTGTAATCTTGAACCCCGGCCTTATACCCAGTCTTTGTCTGAGTTTTTGTTTGAGAGTAAGACATGTCTTCCTTCCTGAGGGAATCCTGAATGTTGTTACGGGTTTAAGCGATCCCATAACTTTTTTCTTTATTAATTTTTAACTATACCAGCAAGGTAATAAGTTGATATTCTAATCTTCTTTTTGTAAACATAAGCTTTACTTATTGCCTATAAATCTATAGGTTTTGTTACAAATAAAGACTTGACTTTTGGAAACAATTAGTAAACGAATAAAAATCACTGAAAATAGCGATCGCGCACCGAATATTATAGGGTCGTTGTTTTTTGTTGGGAATGCTAAAAAAAGTTTCTCTCCTAGCCGCATCCTTGATGCTGGCAGCGTGTAGTGCGATCGCTGTATCCAACCATCTGCCGCTGAGTACATTAACCGATGTGACCGCCTCTCGCCGCGATCCCGCTTCCATCGGGACTCAAGCAGCCCCATCCATGACAGCACTACCAGAACCTCAGTGCCAAGGAGAAATTCCCAAATCGCTCGAAGCAAGCTTGGGTGAGTATCGCTTGGCGCAAGAATCGGACTTTGTCGCTTCCATTCGTGCCTATGAGCAAGAAAATCCCGGACAGCGAGAGACTTGTAGCATTTTCACCGCTGACTTCAACGAAGACAAGCAGAAAGATTACGCTCTATTGTTAGTCAACCCTAAAAATAATAATTTTCGATTTTTGATCGCCATTACCCAGAGCAGCGGACAGTTCGCTCCAGCCGTGGTTAAGGATTTCAGCCATCTTTCAGACTCCTCAGAAGGCACTATTTACACAGCGATTAGCTTCAAACCACCCGGAGAACTAGGACCAGCCGCCCGCGAATATTCTCCTTTGAAATCTGGAACATCCGAACAGCAAATTTTTAAAGCAAAACCAGCAATTGAACTCTGGAAAGCACTACCAACTGATTCAGCCGGTGTCCCTCAATATTTAGAAATTGGCACCCTTGCATACTGTTCAAATGCTTTCTACTTTGTCAATGGCAAACTAAAAACATTTGGCGTTTGTGATTAATTTGTTGAGTACATATACTCAAGTTATGCAATCTGCGATCGCGACTTCGTTGTAATTTTTCAATCTGTCGCTAACACAGGCTTAAATGTAGTAGGAACTTATATTTCAGCTAAATGAAGAGAGGCACGTTAGCAAAGCCTCTTCTAAGGAGATTAGCGATGGCATTCTTGAGTGAGCGTATCGGTTTGTTTATTAGTGCTACGCTGCTTTCTTTAAGCCTACCAGTATGGGGAATCATCCAATCAGATTCACAGACCCGTGGTAGTGGCGTACTAGCTCAACAATCTACGGAGGTAGACCGGGGAGATGACCTACTCACCTATCCACCCTCATCGCCGCCGCCTGGAGGTCGTCCCTTGCCCCCCGAACGCCGACGGCAAGAAGCCACCCCCCTACCCGCAGATTTTCGCGTCACTGCATTGCAACCGGGTTATACCGGCAGTCTCTGGGTTGGTTCCTGGCAGAGTTTAGCGCGGATAAATCCGAGGACAGGCAATGTTTTGGCTCGGATTGCTCTACCGAACTATACCATCGGCGCGTTAGCGCAAGACCGAGTGGGACGGGTTTGGGTGGGAACTTACGAAGGACTGTTGCGTGTAGATCCCCGTAGCAATGAAGTGACGACGCAAAATTTCACCTTACCGTCTAACCGGGTGTTGTCGCTATTGACTGACCAACGGGGTTATCTGTGGGTAGGAAGCGATCGCGGTCTTGCCATGATCAGTCCCGACCAGGGATTGTTAATGACAACGGTGCAAAAGCTTCCCGGAGTGTCAGCGAATGCCCTCACCCTCGACCGCGAAGGTCAGTTATGGGTTGGAACCTTAGAAGGATTAGTGCGAATTAATACCGCCAATGCCTTTGTGATGAAGCGGCTGAGGGATATTCCCGGCACCACAGTGCAAGCTCTCACCCTAGATCCACAGGGACGGATTTGGGCAGGAACGCCCAGCAGTTTGCTAGTCATTGACCCGAAAACCGGGGATGTGCTGCGGTCGGTGACGCCACTCAGGGGACGCAACGTTACCGCCGTGCGCTTTGCCCAAGATCGGAGCGTTTGGGTGGGGACAGATAATGGTTTATTGAGATTGAATCCGGATACGGGTGCGGTTCTGGATCGAGTTGGCGACCTCCCCTCCAGCCGGATACTCTCTTTATCAACGGATGTTGCCGATAAGTTGTGGGTGGGAACCAGTGAAGGACTCGCTTGGATTAGCTTGACGACGGGGCGCGTGACCCCGCACTTAGCCTTCGTTCGGGGAGAAGAGTAAACAATTTGTCAAGGTCTAGATTAACGGAATAAGTCAGCCGGAAGTTGAAGTCTGTTACAGGTTGTTTGAGTCATTAACAGATTGACGCTTCCATGCTGAAAAAATTTGCCAAAACCGTTGTAAGTGCAGCGATCGCTGCCACAGCTTTCTCTGCGATCGCTCAAGCTGCTAGTCCAGCAGACATCCGGATCAATACCATCCGATTAGAAAATACCCTTGATGCCAGTGCTAACGTGCGACTAGGTTACTTTGAAGTCCCCGATCGAAACACAACTGTTTCTGCTTTCGGGGGTGAGATGCGCCGCTACGATGTCCACATGGCGAGGATGATTGCCTTAAGTCATCGATTCTACTGTCAGCAACCCTACTCTGCTGGAATTGAAAAGGTAGTCGTTTGGGACTACCGAGCCAACAATGGCAGAATCGATATGGGTACGTTCAATATGCCTTGTACTCTGGTAGAACAGGTAGTGAACACCTACGGTCTTGGTGGAACAGTAACGATGGAAGTCGAACTGACTGACGGTTCTGTAGGAGTTTTTAACATACAGACCCTAGATATTGAAGACGGCTGGGAAACTGACGATTTTCTAAGATTTGTGCAAACGATGAAACCGGAGCGCTGAAATAGTTGTTAATTTTTACAAGTAGGGTGGGTTCTAGCCTATCCCTACCAATGATTAACAACCTTCTCAAAATCGCATCTAAAAAATGGCAGTCACCACCCAGCAATTAATCCAGTGGAAACAACAGGGGCGTCCCATTGTCGTGTTGACAGCTTGGGATTATGCGATCGCGCAACTTATAGACGCCGCTGGAGTGGATGTGATTCTGGTGGGGGATTCCCTAGGGATGGTGGCACTCGGTTATCAGACAACCCTGCCGGTGACGCTAGATGAAATCCTACACCATGCCTCCTCCGTGCGTCGCGGTGTCAAACAGGCGTTAGTCGTGTGCGATTTACCATTCTTGAGTTATCAAGAAAGTCCTCAGCAAGCGATTCACTCAGCTGGGAGAGTATTAAAAGAAACTGGCGCTCAGGCGGTGAAAATGGAGGGAGGATATCCGGCAATGGTGGAAACGATTGCCAGAGTCGTGCAAGCAGGCATTCCGGTGATGGGTCATGTGGGTCTGACTCCCCAATCGGTACATCAGCTAGGCTACCGACAGCAGGGGAAAACACCAGAAACGGCAGAGAAAATTTTACAAGAAGCGATCGCGTTGGAACAAGCAGGTGCTTTTGCGATGCTTTTGGAGCATATCCCATCCGATTTGGGATTGCAGATTACGCAAAAATTATCGATTCCGACGATAGGAATTGGGGCTGGGGTGCATTGCGATGGACAGGTACTCGTTACCGCCGATTTGCTGGGACTCTCCGAACGCCAGCCGCCCTTTGCCAAATCTTACGCCAATTTGCGAGAAACAATTACCCAAGCAGTGCAGAATTACGGTAGCGAAGTGCGATCGCGACAGTTTCCTGATTCCCCACAACCCTAAACAGCATTGCTAGATTCTTATTTAGACGCCAAGGTACCCAAAGGGAATCCTTATTCTGTGTACCTTGGCGTGATTAACCTCTGTGATGTTTGCGTTGAAAAATAGGCTTGTGTGGTTAGGATACTGGATCTAAAGGTTCGCAAAAATTTTCCACACCCTGCTGAGCCACATACATCAAAATGGGCGTTACTAAAGGGCTTGGGCAAAGTTTTGTGGCTGCCAAATGTCCCATCATCCGGGCGAATTTTCCATTAACCAGCTCGTCGCGAAATTCTTCTTGGCAGATAACAGCGCGGCATTTTTTACTTACAATAGGCAACCATTCAGCGTTCGCTATCTCTGGTTGCTGTCCTACTCGAATGGCTAGCACCATCGCCGCATCTTCTAAATCTCCTTCACAATCCTCGATTACATCCAAAGCTGCTAGAGCGTCTGGATAATCTGCCAATTCGGAGCGAAAATTTTCAATTTCTGCTGATGTAACGATAGTCATGAGATTGTTGTTAAAAGTAGCCAATCTGGAACTCAGATAGGCAATTACAACTATTGTGCCAAAGCATTGCCATTGTGCGAAAAAAAAGGGCGGGCAGTGCCCACCCCCACTTGTTTGTAGAAACACCGATTTATCCCATCTTCTGGTCATCGGTGAAGCTTTTATCGCTTACACACCCACCAGTTCCAAGGCTTCGGAACCAGCAAGCTGTCGGGCGATCGCAAGACGTGTTTCCAGCTTGGCAACGCTAAACTGGTTGCGGAGATACTCCAGGTGAGCCACCGCATTGGCTTTTTCAGCACTTAAGCGCATCATCGTATTCAGCGCCTGCTGATACTCCAAATTCACCATCAGTAATTCAAAGCGACGCGCCTTGCGTTGATTGTCATTTTTCAAATCTTGCTCAAATGCCACCGTTTTGTCAGCATTGCCTTCCATGCGGTTAATTACCAGATGAGCGGCGGCAAGCTGAGCATCCACTTCATTCACAGTATGAGCAGCTTGAGCGATCGCAGCGGGATATTGACTCAGTTTCATTTGCATCTTCTTCTTGAAGAATACTTGTTGTAGAAAAATCTGTACTAGTCCACCGAAAGCGGACTTCCGTAGCGTCGGTAGGCGAACGGCACTGCCTTGTCCTAGTGTCGTCCGGACATGAGAAGCTCTAAAAAATTTGTACTAGCCTTCATGAAAGGCGGCTGTGTTCTTGTATCCCCACCCTCGCCGGATTTCGACTTCAAACCGGAGGGCGGGTTTACAACAACGATTGCTGAAATGCCAAATTAGTTGGGTATTCCGCCTCTACGCGACTAATTCCTTGAGCTGCTTCGACGTCACTGGCACATCCAGATGAACGCGCTCTGGTTGCAGAATTGGTGCTTTTTCCAAAACTTGGACTTCAATATGGACAGCTACCAGGTAAGAACCGGCATCCGCTCCCACCGCTTCGGCAATCAAACTCGCCAAGTCTGGGCGTTCAGCAGTGATAGGGTTTCTGAGAGTGCAACGATCCCAGTCATGCTGAGCAGTCGGATTCAGGCTGAGAATGTAGTGCTTGGTCATGGCTTGAATACTTGACTCCATGTGGGGTTCAGGCGGTTTCTCGACTGGATTTGCCTACCCTTATATTATAGTACATCCGTACTAAATTGGCGAGTGAGATTCGTGTTCATCCATCTGAGATTTTGCAGGCAGAGAACGGTTAAACCAAATCTCCTGTTGGGGTAGCGGGATTGGAACACCCGCCTCATCAAAGGCAATTTTCAGGCGGCGGCGGAACTCCCGCGCCACATCCCATTGTTTCAAGGGCTGGGTTTTAATCCATACCCGAATCGTGACGCCCCGTTCCCCAAAATTATCGACTCCTAGCACTTGGGGTTTTTCCAGAATTTGCTCTTGCCATGTCACGTCACGGCTCATTTCTTGGGCAATGGTGTCAATCAGCTTCAGCGCCTGATCGACATCGGCATGGTAGGCGACAGGGATATTTAAGTCTGCCCGCGACCAGTTGCTGGAAAGATTAGCGACAATTTTGATTTCACTGTTGGGAATCGTAATCAATCGACCCTCAGCATCGCGTACCTGAGTAATCCGCAGATTGATGTTTTCTACCAAACCGCCTACGTCGCCTACAGCAATCACATCGCCAACCGCATACTGGTCTTCCACAATGATTAAAAACCCATTAATCGCGTCCTTAATCAGGTTTTGGGAGGCAAGAGACACCGCAACGCCAACCAAGCCAGCACCAGCAAGTAAGGGGGCAATCTCCACACCTAATGTCGTCAGGGCGACCAAGCTACCCACTCCTAACAAGACTAGGGTGGTAATACTTTTGGTGACACCGGAAATTGTCGAAACTCGCAGTTGCAAACGGCGGGAGGCTTCGGGCGTGAGTAAATAGCTGTTGGCTAAAGCGCCAGCGAAGCGGTCGATCAAGACGTAGCTCAAACGTATGACAACATAAGTCCCTAGTCCCACGATCCCCAGTCGCAAAGGGATTTGGAGAACGTTGAGCATCAAAACCTGTAGGATGCGGGTGTAGGGAAATAAACCAAGCCCGATGAGGGTTCCCCCGCCCCAAATACTGGCTTGCGCCATTTGATACAAGCGGCGCTGAACTTCTTGTAAATTCCCTTGTTGTTGTTGAGCCAGCTGGGTTGTGACCGGATGACCTGTAGGTGTAGTGGTGGTGCCGGTTAACCGTTGTCGCGATCGCTTGGAAGTACTGTGAATCGCGCAGCTACTCACAATCATTGCTACCAAAAACCCGCCCGCGATCGCACCTCGACGAGTTAAAAACTGCGGTTGTCGCTCCCGTTTCGCCCGTTTCAGTCCTTCTTGCAAGGATTCTTTGAGCTTTTCTGCCCGTGTATCTAAGTCTCCCCCTTGTAAGTCGGCATCGGGTCGTGTCACTGTCAGCAGGGGTTGGTCATTGACATAGATGACTGGCAAATTATTTTGCTTTTTGCTCTCAATTTGGAGTTCTGAGGAATCCTCCTGCAAATATTGGCGACTAATTGTTTCCAATCTCTGCTGAATATCTTGGATACGTGCGGGTAATTCCGACTGGGGTGCGGCGACTTGAAACAGACAGCGACCATCCAAGCGGATGCAACCAGACATGATTCGGCTTTGTGCATCGCTACTGGGTAGGCTAAGTGCGGGCAGTTCCAAATTCTGCGGAAGTGGAATTTGAGCTTGGATTGGAGATGCTACCCAACCAGTCAACAGAATTGTTCCAGCGATCGCCCAAGAAGATTGAGAAGGCATTTCAAACCTCCGAAATGCATTGAACACAGGTATTTGGGTAAACTTAAGTACATTTGCTTACTTAAATAATCCCCACCCAGCCTAACAACCCCTTTGTCAGGTAACTTCACACCAAAGCGAGAAGTTAAGCAGCAACTTGGCAGAGTAAGGGTTCTAGCTCGATTTTGAATTTCTCCCAGCCTCAAACCTTTGTGTGGCTGGTGGGGTGGGGCTAAAAAATCAGGCTACCTTTTTAGCGGTCTAGTCGAGTAACCTAGTAAAAACCCGCAACTTAAATATTTGTTGAGCAAGCAATTTCATGACTGCAACTGTTACTCAGCCCAAGCACGAAGTCAAAGACCTCTCCCTCGCGCCTCTCGGTAAACAACGCATCGAATGGGCGGGTAGAGAGATGCCCGTGTTGAGACAAATACGCGATCGCTTTGCCCAAGAAAAACCCCTCGCCGGGATTCGGTTAGTCGCCTGCTGCCACGTCACAACTGAAACCGCGCACTTGGCGATCGCTCTCAAAGCCGCTGGTGCTGATGCCCTCCTCATTGCCAGCAACCCCCTCTCCACTCAAGATGACGTGGCTGCTAGCCTGGTTGCCGATCATGGCATCCCCGTATTTGCCATCAAAGGCGAAGACGCTGATACCTACAGTCGCCATGTGCGAATCGCCTTGGATCACAAACCCAACATCATCATCGACGATGGTAGTGATGTGGTCGCTACTCTGATTCAGGAACGTCAACACCAAATTGCAGATTTGATTGGCACCACCGAAGAAACCACAACGGGCATTGTCCGTCTTCGTGCCATGTTCAAAGATGGCGTTCTCACTTTCCCCGCCATCAATGTTAACGACGCTGACACCAAGCACTTCTTCGATAACCGCTACGGTACCGGGCAATCTACTCTGGATGGGATTATTCGCGCCACCAACGTTCTGCTCGCTGGTAAAACGATTGTTGTCGCCGGTTATGGCTGGTGCGGCAAAGGCACGGCACTCCGGGCGCGGGGAATGGGTGCCAATGTGATTGTCACCGAAATTGACCCCACTAAAGCAATTGAAGCGGTGATGGATGGCTTCCGAGTGCTGCCAATGGCAGAAGCCGCCCCCGTAGGCGATTTGTTTATTACTGTCACTGGCAACAAGCACGTCATTCGCGCCGAGCATTTCGATGTGATGAAAGACGGGGCAATGGTTTGCAACTCCGGTCACTTTGATATTGAAATTGACCTCAAGTCGTTGGGTGCCAAAGCGACTGAAGTCAAGGAAGCGCGGAACTTCACCCAAGAATACCGCCTCCAGAATGGTAAATCGGTTATTGTGCTGGGCGAAGGGCGTTTAATTAACTTGGCGGCTGCGGAAGGACATCCCAGCGCAGTGATGGATATGAGCTTTGCAAACCAAGCTTTAGCTTGCGAACACCTCGTCAAGAACAAAGGCAACCTGGAACCTGGATTGCACTCCATTCCAGTCGAGGTTGACAAAGAAATTGCACGGCTGAAGTTGCAAGCAATGGGTGTTCAAATTGATAGCTTGACACCCGACCAAATTGAGTACATCAATTCTTGGACTTCTGGAACCTAAATCGGTAAGGGTGGGCATTGCCCACCCTTCGTCATCATGTAGTAACAACTCAGGATTGCCACTTATCCGGATTGTTTGTTTGTATTACCGAAAATTTTGCAAGAACAGCCTCAGTTGTAGAAACTGACCCAGAAAACGTTAGGGTTACTCAACAGCTTTTCAACCTCACGAGATTTTTAATGCAGTCAAGCTGCGCTTGCTAAAAACTGAACCCTGTCTTTAGTAAAAAAGGGCAATTGAAAGAATGATTGCCACTTCAAATTGCCAATAAAACTTTCACTGCAAAAATTGGATATTGCAAATTTACGATGAAGATTTAGATAAATCAATTTTCAGATTCTCGAAAACCTGATAAAGTTAAGCAAACTTAGCTTGTTCACTAAACTTAACAGTTTAATTGTGACGTTAAGACAATGCGATTGCCAGAAGTATTGAAATTTTCAATTAAAATAACTGTCCCCTAATACCCAACACTAACTTATGCAGGAATGGATCACGAACACCATGAATTCCCTCGGTCACTTGGGAATTGGTCTACTGATGTTTTTGGAAAATCTTTTTCCCCCCATCCCTTCCGAACTGATTATGCCCTTGGCAGGGTATGTCTCAACGCAACCAAATAGCAAGATCCACTTTTTTGGAGCGATTGCAGCGGGAGTAATCGGCACGATGCTGGGTGCATTGCCGTGGTACTACGTGGGTAAACTCGTAGGCGAAGAAAACTTAAAGCGATTAGCGAATAAGTATGGCAGGTGGATCGGGTTATCCAGCAAGGATATTGACAAGGCAGATAATTGGTTTGATAAGCACGGCGGTAAAGCAGTGTTTTTCTGCCGTTTGGTTCCTGGAGTTCGCACTTTAATTTCGCTTCCAGCAGGCATCAGCGGGATGCCTTTATTGCCTTTTTTAATCTACTCAACCCTTGGCACTACATTATGGGTGGGTTTGCTGACTTATGCCGGATACGCACTAGGCGAAAACTATGAGCTTGTAGATGAGCATCTTGGGCCTGTTTCTAAAATTGTGTTTGTGATTCTTATTGTCGCTTTTGTTGTCTGGTTAGTTAGGAAAAGGCAAAAAAACAAAGGCAACAAGCAAGCGTGAAGAGGAAAAGCTTGGTTATATACAAAGAATCATTGATTCCCAGAATGGCTAAGTCATTTTATAGGTGTAGCCATCCTCAATGATTTGTGAATCTCTGTAGAGACGCGATATATCGCGTCTCTACAAGCAAATATCCGTTTATAACTTAAATAGCATTTTTATAAAAAAATATTCAAGAACTAGGGTACTTTCCGAAAAAATTTAATTGGTTTGGGCCAAATTTACTTAATAGCTACCCTTAACCCTACTTGGTCAAGGGATTTTGTTGCACGCGGAATTTTTTTTATAAAAATGTTAAAAACTCCCTAATACCAATTCACTTTTTCGATGCTACATATCTGAATTTCCTAAAGCAATCAACAAAGGGGTGCCAGACCGAACTCTTGCAGAAATAGAGTGAAAGGGTATAAGCAAGAAAGGAGTTATATTGGAGCGTTTTTCACAAAATTTTCGCACTTTTCGCAGTTTTGCTCCAAAATTACCGTATTAGCGCTGTGCAATCGCGAACGTTTTTAGCTTATAACTAGAGCTGGCGTTTTTAAAACTTTATATTAAAACTTTAGAAACAGGGAAGCGATCGCAATTGAGTGGAGCGATCGCTGACAACAATTATTGAAAAAACTTCAATCAGTCTCAAGCTGTGTTAGAACCGGAGAGATCGGTAAACAGAGCGCATACGCTACGCGACCCCTGCGGAGTTTTCCCTTGAGCGAAGCCTAGCGCGTTGCGGTAGAAAATACCCTACGCGAAAACAAGGAGAAAAGAGAATGATGTCGGGACAACATCAGCGAATTATTGGCTACTTTATTGAAGAGGCAATTGACCACCTCAATACACTTGAGCAAGGTCTCCTGGATCTACAAGGCACTATCGAAGACCCAGAAAAGATTAATCAGGTTTTTCGAGCTGCTCATTGTATCAAAGGTGGTGCAGCAATGCTGGGATTCCTCAGCATTCAGAAAACGGCTTACCGCCTAGAAAGATGTTTCCAGGTCTTCAATGCTTGTCCCGTTAGGATCGATCAAAAGCTAGAGTCACTCTTACAACGGGTTTTGGATACCCTAAAAGCTCTGATGCAGGAGCTTTCTTGGTCTTGTGGGTTGAATGATGAGCTGACTCACAAGATGATGTCGAAAGTTGAGCCAGTTTTTGAAGAACTTAATAATCACCTCAATCACTTGTTTATTGAAGGAACAAGAGAATATATCCAGACAATTGAGCAAGGATTGCTGTCCGAAACAAGCACGATTAAAGACGCAGAAGAAATCAACCAGCTTTTTTGTGCTGCTCATTCGATTAAAAGCGGAGCAGCGATGTTGGGACTCACAAGTATTCAAGAAACTGCTCACCATTTAGAAAAGGGATTCCAGGTTATAAAAGAGTATCCAATTCAGGTTGATCAAAAGCTAGATTCATTCTTGTTGCGGCTTTTGAAGACGCTACAGGCACTTTGGCAGCAGTTACAAAGAGCGCTTGGTCTAACTGAAGAAATAACAGGCAAAATTATGTCGGAGGTTGAGCCAGTTTTTCAGAAACTCGACAATCACTTGAGATTGCTGGTTATTCAAGCAGGATTTGTTCGCACCAATCTGACTCTCGTAGCCACGGCGGGAACGCAACGGATTGATATATGTGGCTATTTTACGGTTGAAGCTAAATGTACTCTTAAAGTTATTCGTCAAGCTGTCAGTAAAGTCGGAGGCAGAATCACGGGTTGCCAATGCATACCGGGTGCTATCAACGACCACTTTTTCGGGGAACCAGAGGGAATCAACGACCAGCTCTCGATAGGCGTGTGGCTACCAACCTTTTCCTGTCAGCAAGAGCTTCGAGACACGATTCCGTCTGAGGGTGGAGTCATTGAAACCGTTCATATAGAAGCGCTCCAGACCTGTCGAAGATGCCGTTTTTACTACGGACAGTGCGAAATTGTCTGTGCGGTTCATCCTTCTGGCCCCAAAGAAGAACCTTGTCGGGATTGGGAACAAGGGGATGATTGGATAGGGGAATTATGGGCTTAGGTCGCTGTTATCTTAATACTTAGGCATCAAGAAGCAAATGAGCGATCGCTTTTCTCTGATTTCATCCCCGAACAGATAGCGATCGCATCATCATCAATTCTAAAACGCCTCTGGATCAATCCCCGGCAACCAGCTACTTAAATCAACACTCATTTTGCATTAACCCCTGCCACTTCCGAGAGCCGAAGACCCCCTATATTTTGGCAGTAAAAAGTTGCGTGATTTTCAGGAATACGACCAATTAGCTCGATAATTTGTCCTGCTGAGTTTTGCCAAAACCATTGGCATAGAGAATCACCCTTAAGAGGCTCTCTAGACAATGGATGAAACCCTTTTTTCTCCCAAACTAAACCAGCACTCTGCACATCGTCTACGCGAATCGCAATATGGTGGACGCCAGTGTTTCCCCGCTCATGTAGGAATCGGTCAAGTTGATCGTCTGGTGCGTGGGGCGCAGCTAGAACCACCAACCCCCCCGACGGCATCAATATTGTCAACAAGTGCAACCATAAATCATTGGTAATTACATAAGTTTCAGGACAAAACTCGATAGGAAAGAGTCCTGGTCCTTCAACAATCTGACCGCCCAATTGACACAAAGCTTCAGCGTAATTTTTGAGACGTGTAAAATCAGGAAAAGTCAGGACAAAGTGATCCACTTGCACTCGTTCACCATACACATTGGTGACAAATGACCAGCGTTTGAAAAACTCAGGAGTGGTCAATTCTGCCTTGAACTCCAATAAGCCATCTTTTTGGGAAAAAGGTGAGTCTCGGTCGGAATTCAAAGTTTTATCGTTTCCTTTAGGTAGCTCTAATTTCGTCATTTATCTACCCTCATTTTTCTTTAAATACAATCGGTAGATGCTGGTTTGTAAATCCAGCCTTTTTTTTAGAAGCTTCCTCACTCCACACTTTTAAAAACACTTACTCCAGCAGATCTGGTTGTTGACGCACAATCATGTCGTAGAGTGGTTGAAAACTAAACCACCCCATGTGGTGCGACCCCACTTGGCGAGACGTCAGACGAGCCATATCGGAGTCAATCAGGACAGGTTTACCCGCTGCCTCTGCCATCAGCTGTGCCTGACAGGAGCGATCCATTGTGATAAACCACCAAGCAGCTTCATCGACTGAGTGACCTACTGTGAGCAGCCCGTGGTTGCGGAGGATGAGAGCTTTTTTGCCGCCTAAAGTGTCAGCAATCCGCTTGCCCTCCTCTAGTTTGAGAACGACGCCCGTGTAGTCATCAAACAGCCCGTGGTCTTCGTAGAAGCTACAGGCATCTTGCGTGAGAGGATCAAGGAGGCGACCCAGACTTGACCAGCTTTTGCCGTAGGTTGAATGGGAATGTGCGGCTGCTACAACGTCGGGACGGGCGGCGTGGATGCGGGAGTGGATGGCAAAGGCTGCTTGATTGACAGGCTTATTCCCCTCAACGACCTCACCTTGCTCATTGACTAGAAGCAGGTCGCTGACGCGGATGAGACTGAAGTGCATCCCGAAGGGATTGACCCAAAAGCGATCGCGGTGTTCGGGATCGCGGGCGGTGATGTGTCCGGCGATGCCTTCACTAAAGCCGAAGCGAGCAAACAGGCGAAATGCAGCGGCTAGGCGTTGTTTGCGGTGGAGGCGTTCATCTTCGACAGAAGCAAAGGTCGGCGGCTGGGGAATATTGATAGGAATGTCTAATGTCTGCATAGATTTAGCCTGTATAAATCGGTTGTTGCAAAGATGTTTAATTCGTGAGTGTATTGTATTCTGCCAGGAATTCACTAGAAGAGCGTTAGCGATCGCTACCGATGAGCGGCGATTGAACGCAGGAGTTTTTCCGGCGGATACAAGGCTTTCTCTAAAGCTGTTGCCCGAATTTTGAGTTCTAGAATTTATTTTTCCTTGGTGAGGAAGCCATTGCAATCTGAGCAATCGCTATAAAGTATTTATTTCTTTAGCTTTATTCCTAGCTAAACTGAAACTAATTGGAGAGAGGTTCTTGAATGCAGGAAGAATTTTATTGGTAATTCTTCTTTTATTTTAAACGTCTTTCTTTTAAAGTGCCATCATGGACTAATTCATAAATTTATATTTCGTCATAAGAAATAGAGCAAAAAAAATAATCTTTCTTAATTATTCATAAAGTAGCGATTGCTCATCTAACTCCTTTAATTGTTCGGCTCAAGAGAGCGATCGCGCTTCAGCCAACTAACTTTATTATTCATAGGATGGGTGGAGCAGAAGCAAAACCCATCAAACCTTTGCCAAGATTGGAGTCACTGATACTGCCAGCATTTATACTACCAAATGGTTATGCAAATGTGACAATGACTTCAGCCATTGGTATATTGATATTTCGTTCCCCACCAAAAGGTGTAACACGATAGAGGATGTATTTGTAATACTTTAACGAACAGCATCCAGAACTCAACGCAGCTTCCAAAATTACACAGTTGATTAAAGCATCCTAACTTAGTTCTGGAAGTAGCCTCAGCAGCAAGTTACAAGCAGGAGAGGAGACGCTTGTGATTCTTTCCCGAAAAGTTTTAATTATTCTCTGCTCATATAAAATAGTGAGGTTGTCGAAGAAACGAACGGCTACTTAGAGCAGCATCCCCCTATTTATAGGAATGGCTGTCGCCAGAGAAGCAAGACGCTAGCTCAAAATGCCAGCTTAGCAATATCACTCTGTTTGCTCAATGCTATGTACAACCAGAACCCAGCTTTTATCTCTTATGTTGCCAAGCAAAACAATTTTCTAGAATTCCAAGCAATACTCTTATGCCAAGAAACTCATAACAGAACTTCGCTGAATTAAACTAAACTTCAAGTTATTTTCACCGCCAAGTATATTGTCATGAAAACCGAAACCAAATCTGCACAAACTCCCAAACTGATTACACTCAACTGCTCTGGTGGCATTTCATTGGGTGCTTATATGGCAGGAGTTTTTTATGAATTGACGAAAGAATCCGTCAAGGCTGAACCGAAAGTGATTATTGATATTATTACTGGATCTTCAGCAGGGGCAATGTCTGGTGTCATCGCCGCCTACTGCTTACTTCAAGGAAAGGTAGATCCACCTTTTAAATTCGATCAACGACTCAAATTTTCAGAAGAAGAGCATAAAAGCCCTTTGTATCAAGCCTGGGTTCAACAAGCCGATATTCAAAAAATCGATAGCTTTTCGGTAATGCTGTCTAGTTTTAAAGATGGATTTCAAGGGACGATAGAAAGTTTTGCCGATAGCTTTGAAGCAACCCTAGAGAAATATAAAAAGAGTTCTAATCCGCTTAGAAAAGGATTTTATAAGCTTTTTCATCGTTCTAAATCTTATAAATCTACTCCCGAAGCAAAACGCGAAAAAACCAATCTCAGCGTTCTTTCTGGTGAAGCAATTGAAAAAATTGCCGAACTTGTTATCAAGCCTCCCCAGATTACAGAAAATACGAAACCTCTGGCGCTTTTAATGACGCTTACCAACTTGCAAGGAATTCTTGAACAAATCAATCTCACCGACGCACAAGGACATTTGGAACAAGAAATTGAAACGATTACCAGTTCAGAGACTCGTCAATTTCTTTTTCATTCAGGAATTCCTCAAGAAACAATGAATAAGATGTGGGCCAAGGCAGTAATGGGGGGGCGCGCTTCCGGCGCTTTTCCGGTTGCTTTTCCACCCATTTGGGATCATTCTGATATTAGTAGTATCAATCTTAAAGACCTCAGTGATGACTACTTTAAAACACCCAAAAGACAAGAACTGAAGGAAGAAGGGCTAGGCGCTGTACGTGAAAGCAAGGCAGATGATACACATTTAGTATTTCTGTATACGGATGGAGGCATCCTAGATGGTCTACCTATTTTAAAAGGAATTGAACTAGAAAATGATTTGCGCTCCAATCAAATACACAAAAAGGAGCGTTCAAGTCAGTTTCAGCAGGAATTTACGGCACAACAGCCATCAATTAATACAGAACGATTGCACGTATATATCCGTCCAGTTCCCGTAGAAAATTTGAATAGTGCAAAACGCCTAACCCAAGGGGAATTTTCGACACTAGAAGTTGGATTGAGTGGCTTAACGCTGCCAAAATCAGAACATGACTCGCTCCGCTTAAGAGAAATTCAAAAACGAAATCAATTAGCCTTAGCAAAGGAAAAATTGATAGAAGCAATTGAAGATAAAAATTTTGGAGATATCAGCCAGATTGAGAAAATTATCGAAGAAGCAATCCCTTATCGGCACATAAAGCTGCGTCCAATTACTCCAGCAATTATCGGCGAAATTGCTAATTCTAGAAGTAATGGAATGAGCAGGCTGCAACCCATCTACGATAATCTACCCGAAAATATTAAAGCTTCTCTGCAAGAAGGAAGCGCCGCAGAACTACTCGCATCAGATTTCCTGGGTGCATTTGGTGGTTTTTTTGACAAACGTTATCGAGATCATGATTTTCTATTGGGGCGAATTTGTGGAATTACTTGGTTACACCAATACTGCAATGTAGACATTACAGAAGCAGAAGTAGATACGATAGTAAGACAAATCAAGAAATATCTGCTAGCACAAGATCCGCAACCTGCGGATCTGAAACTTAGTCAAAAAATTAGGATTGCTAGAATAGTTTTACGCGCTTTGAGAATTGTATTAACTGAATCAAAAATTATTGGATTGATTTGGTTATTCGTTTTTGGAATCCTGAAAGTATTAGCGATTTCAGGGTTAGCAATTCTTGAAATTTTGGCAACTGTATTGATTGTGGTTTCTGACTTGATGGAAAAGGCACAAAACAGGATGTTTGGCAACGAAAAAGTATAAAAAAATGTGTCTGAATGCTGACATTGTTGGTGCTGACATCGAGCGATCGCAACTTCGTCTACCTCGTCGATACACACAAGCTGAAATGAAACCCTCCCCGCTAGCAGACAGAAAGCGGGATTGCCCTTATTTTCCTTGCGGACGGGGGAAGCGATCGCTTCCTATCCCTAAAATACACCCAAGAATAATCGCTCAGAAACAACCGAAAACTGGTAGCGTCAGACAAAGGAGAGATTATTACAGGACGTTAAGGTTTGAAAACGCGCTCTAGTTACTGGCATCTACTGCCATACATCCGCCCTCAGTGGAAAACCATCGCGCAAGCTTTCGCTTGCACGTTAGGGGTTACAGTATTCTGGCCCGTCCAGGCGGCACTTGCAGGCAAAATCGCCAATTTCATTGGACAAGGCGATATGGCAGCACTTGCCCAGTTAGCAGGAGTGCTGGCAGTCGTTTTTCTCGTGCAGAAAATCCTGATGTATGGACAGGATTCGCTGATGGCGAAAGCCGCCCTTTTCGTTGCCTTTAACTTACGCAAGCAAGTTTATACTCACCTACATCGTCTCAACTTTGGCTACTTTGAAACTGCACAAACCGGCGATTTAACTTACCGTCTCACCGAGGATATTGACCGAGTTGGGGAAGTCGTCAATAAAGTTTTCCATGACTTTATTCCCTGCGTGTTGCAGCTAATCGTTGTACTGGGCTACATGATTTATCTCAACTGGCAGCTGACGCTGGCAACGTTTATCGTCGCACCGCTGATGGGCGTTTTAATTGGCTGGTTTGGCGAACAGATGCTAAAGTTTTCTCGCCGCAGCCAAAATCGCGTCTCTAATTTATCGGCGTTGCTGACAGAGGTGTTTAGCGGAATTCGTCTAGTACAAGCTTTCGCCGCCCAAGATTATGAAATTGCCCGTTTTGCCCAGGAAGCTGAAGAAAACCGGAAAGCGAAGTATGCAACTGAACGGCTAAAGGCGATTCAGAATCCTGTGGTTGGATTTTTGTACGCGATGAGCGTTTTACTGCTGTTTTTCCTCGGTGGCTGGCAAATTTCGATTAATAATCTGACTGGGGCAGAATTTGTTAGCTATATCGCAGCAGTGGCGTTACTGATTGACCCGATTGCCCATCTCACCAGCAATTACAACGAATTTAAACAGGGTCAGGCATCGGTCGATCGGATTTTTGAACTGATGGCGATTCAGCCAACCGTAGTGGAGAAGCCGGGTGCCGTTGACCTTCCGGCAGTCACGGGTAAGGTGGAATACTGTAACGTTACCTTTGCCTATCCTGCACTAAATTCCCCAAGTCCTACCTTCTCAGAGGATGACTTAGATAGGGTGCAACCTCTTTCTAAGTTGGGGCAAGGAGGAACTCCGGTGCTGCAAAATTTGAATTTGCTGGCACACTCCGGAGAGATGATTGCCTTGGTGGGTGCGTCGGGTGCGGGTAAAACGACTTTGGTGAATCTTCTTCCCCGCTTTTATGACACCCAAGCAGGTGAAATTTTGATTGACGGGATTAATATTCAGGATGTGACGCTGCGAAGTCTGCGGCGGCAAATTGGGATTGTGCCGCAGGAAACGATTCTATTTTCTGGGACGATTGCTCAAAATATTGCTTTTGGACAAGCGCAGTTTGACCTCAAGGACGTGCAGGTGGCGGCAGAGATTGCCAACGCCCACCAGTTCATTACCCAATTTACCCAGGGTTATCATACCTGGGTGGGGGAGAGAGGGGTAAATTTATCGGGGGGGCAGAAGCAGAGAATTGCGATCGCGCGTGCTGTTTTGCTGAATCCTCGAATCCTCATCCTCGATGAAGCAACCTCTGCCCTGGATTCGGAATCAGAAGCCTTGGTGCAGGAAGCCCTAGAACGGATCATGAAAGACCGGACTGTTTTCATCATCGCCCACCGCCTTGCCACAGTGCGCCGCGCTGATCGAATTCTGGTTGTGGAACAGGGGCAGATTATGGAATCGGGAACCCATGAAGAATTGCTGCAAAAGGGCGATCGCTATGCCCGATTTTACGCACAACAGTTCAGTCAGGTCTAGGCTGATGATGAATGAGCGATTATCCATGCCCACTCCCATCTACAATTCCTCTAAATAACGCAGTAAGTCTGCCATTTCTTGGGTACTGGGCTGAAACTGGGGCATGGGTGGTGTATCCCCACTGATGACTTGGTGAATGATTCTTACGCGAGACTTGCGCTTAGAGATGGCTTCCAGACTTGGCCCCACTCGACCGTGTGCTTCCAATCCATGACATCCCGCACAGTTCATTTGAAAAATCGCGTGTCCCTTCACGGAGTCGCCCGTTAGGGTCAAAACTGTCTTGACATAAGGATCGGAGACGCGAAACAGGTTAACCCCAACAAGTGCTAAGAGGATGACCAGGAAAGCAGCCAATGCCATCAAGCTGAGGCGCTGCATCAGGATTTCAGGTTTAGGTAGCTGGTTATCCAAAGGTTTTTGAAAGTGAGATGTAAGGGCAGTTTTTGATCGGGGCGCAAGCGATCGCTATGCAATGAACGAGTATAGCGATATGTGTGGTTGTGTATCGATAAAGATTTCGATTCATATACATAGCTTAAATTTTCTAGAGAGTCGAGGCAAGCATAGTTTTCTCCAGCCTGCTACTGGAATCGGAGATGCCTTGAAATTGTGTCGCTACAGGCTCACCCGTTCTTCCGCTCTAGCTTGTAGGATGAGAAACAGGCAAGAAACGTTAACAAAGGAGTACTGACGTGGTAGAACCCCTGCTTTCTGGTATCGTGCTTGGTTTGATTTTAGTCACCCTCGCGGGACTATTCTTCGCTGCCTATATGCAGAAAAAGCGCGACAACAAACTAGGAGTATAAAAGTGCTGTAGGGGCGCGGTTCTCCCGCCCTCCTGAGTCAGCTGAGAAAGGTGGGCACGGCCCACCTTTTTAAATGGTTGTAAACTTTCAGATGCTGGCTGGGCAATAGAAGGTAAGGGCAGTGTTGCCGTAAACCTTTTGGCGACAGATTTCCAGTGCGGGAACGGGTTCCACCGTCCAGTTGTTAGGACTGTGTTCCACTGCGAATTCACCGCCTTCAGCCAGTAGTTGATGCTGCGCGATCGCTTCCAGCACCGGCTGATATAATTCACTCGCATAGGGTGGGTCAAAATATATCCGGTCGAACTGCTGACCGCCAAGGGTTTTCAATCGTTGAACGACATCCCCCCGCAACACCTGAAATTTTTGGTCTTCTTGAGCGACTTGCTGCCAGTTTTCCTGGATAATGGCGCAGGCGCGACTCCACTGTTCAATTCCGATGACGTAACTGGCACCCCGACACAATGCCTCAGCGCCCATCGAACCACTACCAGCACACAAATCCAGCCAGCGACAACCACTGATGCTGCCCTGCCAAATGTTAAATACTGCTTCCCGCACTCGCCCTAGTGTGGGTCGGGTTTCTTGACCTGGTAAAGTTTTGAGTAAGCGATTGCCGTAGATTCTGAGGCTCATAATTAGGTCAGACGTGCCGCTACGCTAAGGCAACTTTACTATGCGGCAACTTCGGTTCGTACCTGGGCGACAAAGTTGGATAATATTTGCAGTCCGCTGGTAGAAGATTTTTCCGGGTGGAACTGCACAGCCATCAAGTTATCACGCGCGATCGCAGCCGTCACCGTTTGACTTCCGTGAGCGATAGTGGCGGCGCGGATTTGAGGATCGACGGGATCGACGTAGTAAGAATGGACAAAATAAACCCAAGGCTGAGACGGTAACTGCCGCCAGATTGGGGCATCCGGTTGAGCGATTTCTATTTGATTCCAACCCATGTGGGGAATCGTCAACCCAGGTTCCGGGCGAAATCGTCGCACCACACCGGGGATAATGCCTAGACCGGGTTCTTTGCCTTCTTCGCTGGAATCGAACAGAATTTGCAATCCCAGACAGATCCCTAAGAAAGGTTTGCCGGAGGCAATCGCTTCTTTGATGGGTTCTACTAGGTGGCGCGATCGCAAGTGTTGCACTGCCGGATCGAAAGATCCCACACCAGGCAGGACTACAGCATCCGCCCGTGCAATGTCTGCCGGTGAATCCGTAATTTTAGGGGTTGCACCCGCTTTTTCCAATCCTTTACAGGCAGAGTGCAGATTTCCCATGTCGTAGTCGATGACTGCAATGACTGACATTAATATGCGCCTTTGCTGACTTTTGTTGTTTGTGTTAGGTGTCTAGTTCCCTTCTTTTAACTTTACATTCTTTTGTTAAAAATTTCAAAAATATCTCTTTTCACCGTTCGGCAATTCATACTGAATGAATATTTCTTTACCTTCAGGCAGTTGTAATTCCGAAATTTTGAAAGTTTTTGATTTTCTGTCATCTTCCTCAAAGTATCCCCGATTAATTTGAATGGGATTATATACTTCTACATCCCTTGTCCCAAATCTATCTTCGGAAGAATCTAAAACTATCTTTATTTTATCATTTTCAACGATTATGTATTCTGTGACAGGATCTCCCTCTTGGGTGATACAGATTTTTTTTGCCCCAAGATTACCTTTTTTTAACTTGAATACCCAGCTCAGCAAAGACTTGGTTGAATTGTTTTTATCAAAATTAGTTAATTCTTCTCTAGATGGGCACTCGATTGCTTTCAGCAATTTGTCTTTCTTCAGCCGCTCAAGTAAAGCCTTTTCTTCTTTTGTAATCTTTTCTTGATTCAGATTGACAGTCTGTGTCTGGGCAGCCTTTTCTAAATTACAGCCTGATGCCAGAAGCACCACTCCTAAAACAGGAAGTAATCGTCGCACTTTCTACCTCAGCCTCATTTCAACATTTGTTACATTTGCGTCTATTAGAGGAAAGACGCATCTATCTAAACATTTGTTGCTGTCAGGCAGGTAAGTGGTTAGATTAAGCTAATCTACGCATCCCACAAAGCTACTTATGAATCGAAAAATTCTGCTAACGTCTTTTACTACGTGGCTTCCCCATCAAAACTCTAATGCTTCCGACGATCTTTTACTGGAAGTTGGCAACCTAGACTCTTTATCGCTATCATTGAGTTTTTTAAGACAGCTACCCGTTGATGTTGCTCAAGCAAGCGATCGCGTCTTTGCCAAAATTAACGAATTACAGCCGGATGCCATTATCTGCTGCGGTATGGCAGAGTCTCGCACTCAATTGAGCGTAGAATCCTGTGCGGCTTGTGGAACCACACTGCTAAAAACATCGGTAAATCTAGAAAAACTATTAACAGGCTTAGTCGCAACTGAAATCAGCCATGATGCCGGTAAATTTGTCTGCGAAGGGCTGTATTACTCAGTATTAGACTACTTGCAAGAACGCCAAATTAACAGCCGCTGTATTTTCATTCACGTCCCAATCCTAACTCCGGAAAACTCTTCGGGAATCATGGCAGATTTTTTATGTATTCTGAAGAAACTGGCACTTTCTTAAAGTCCTTGATGTCTTAGCACCCATCCGGAAAATCTTTGGTTGGCATCCTCAGCGAACGTACAAGGACGACTCAGTAAAGTTGTGGCTTCACGGACGAAGTCCGCCTACACTGACTAACAGTAAATTTAGCTTGCGGAGGCAGGCTTTGTTTGTGTCGTGCCATTTAGTCTGAGGGCACACTTTTCAAAAAGTCTAGTCAGATGATTTTTCCGGATAAGGTCGTTATCGTTTTTAAATATTAATCTTCCCATGTTGCCATTCTTGCCCCTTTTACCGCTTGCTCAAACACCACCGCCGCCACCCAAACCAGCCCCTCAAGAGATTGTGCGACCCCAGCCAGTTATGCCTTTACCCGGACAACTGGATAAAGTGCCAATGTTTAACAGTAACAGCCCAGAATGGGTGAAAAGTGAAGGGATTTTACTTTCTACTTTTCCCCCAAATGGTAAAAAGGTGCCAGCGGCTCATCTTAATTTCCCTTTCCAGGGAAGATTTGATTTATTTGCCCACCACTTTAGCCACACTCCCAAAGATTTGCAGACGCTTTATCTGGGCGTAATCTTGCATAATCCGGGTACAAAACCCGTCAAAGTGGAAGTGTTGCAAGCGGCAAGTCAGCTAATGCAGAATGCGCCCTATATCAAACTGCCGACTTATGTCGAAAATCCCAACGGAGACGTATATTCCGGTCATGGCGATCGCGCAGTCAACGATGTCATGCGAGGCAAGCGACAAGCTGATTTTCCCGCCCAGCTAGTGATACCACCGGGACAAAGCCGTTTGTTGATGAATCATCCGATTCCGGTTCGGGATCTAGAAAAGCCCATCAATGGTCGGTCTACACTAATGCGGTTGCAGAGTAATGGCAAGGTTTATGCAGCCAGTTTAGCGATGTATGCCAAGAAAAATGCAGATGGCAGCGAACGGAAACCAACCCAAGCAGAATGGCAGACTTTACTCGATACAGGCACTTTAGCCGGACCCAGAGATAAAGCCCCCTCTCCTCCAGGGCAAACCAGCGGGCAATTTATTTACAGTCGCGTGGCAGGAGTCTCTGAAGGTTCTGCCTGGAAAGGGCAACTGGTGGATAAACCCAATGCCCAAAATCTCACCATCCCCCAACCCGGTAACGCTATCTCCTATCCCATCAGTTCCCTCAAGTTAGGCACCCTCGGTACAAGTCAAGTGCAAACTGCAAAGATGCTGGTGCGCTATCCGGATACCGCTTACGAAGCACATGGGAACTACGGAGTTGAATACAACCTCAGCGTGCCCTTCATCAACTCCACCAAACAACCTCAAACTGTCACCCTGACGTTAGAAACGCCTTTAAAGGAAGACAAGCTAGCAAAAGGAGGATTGCGTTTCCAGCAACCCCCGCATTTTCCAATTTTCCGAGGTACGGTACGGTTGCGCTACAACGATGACCAAGGAAAACCCCTGACGCGCTATGTGCATTTGTGGCACCAAACGGGTCAGGTAATAGAACCACTGCTAACGCTAAAAATGCCACCGGCAAGTCGCCGCCAGGTGCAAGTCGATTTGATATACCCACCAGATGCGACGCCGCCGCAAGTCCTGACTGTGCGAACTTTAGAAAATACCTCAGCGAATGTAAGTGACAAGTCATTAGTGGAATTGATGCGTGTCCTGTATGGAATTCGGTTTGTACTTTAGTTAAAAAATTTCCTGATGTATTGGCTGCGGGGTTTGCCTCGCTTCCCTATTTCCAGGTGTAGGGATTCCAGGCGTAGGGACACGGCATTGCCGTGCCCTTACTTTAGACAGACGAGACAACTAGGTAAACATTGTTAACTTATGTAACAGCCTCTAATTTAGGCACTTTTGACAAATGCCTAAATTAGTGATTACTGTCTCAAAAAATTGAAGGTCAATTCAGTGAAAAGCAAATTCATCGAAAAGCAAGTTAATTTGGATAACTGTTGTATTTCCTACTATGAAGGAGGAATTGCCTCAAATTTAGATCCGATACTTTTTATACACGGATGGGGAGTATTAGTTGAACCTTATCAAGAAAGCTTAAATATTTTATCTGAGCGTTATCAGGTAATTGCGCCTGTCTTACCAGGTTTAGGGAACTCAACCGCACCTGAAAAAATTCAAAATTCTAATGACTATGCAAAGATTATCGGTAATTTTGTAAAAAAGTTAAATTTAAAGAAAGTTCATGTAGTTGGACATTCACTAGGAGGCGCAATTGCCATAGCATTGGCAGCTTTGATGCCGTCGATTGTCCGCAGCCTCATCGTCGTAGACAGTACAGGGATTCCTCTGGGTTCTATACCGGAAGTTGTATTGAAAAGGGCAATTGAAATGCCTGCACAATCTTGGCAAATGAAGCTTCAGCCTGTTAGTGCTATTTTTAAAAACTTGTTTTATAACAGCTTATTTAACCTGGAAAACACAATAAAGATGGGATTCATCGCGTTACAAGAAGATATCAGACCAATTTTACCAAATGTTGAATCCCCTTGTTTAATTTTGTGGGGAGAAAACGATGTTCTAACTCCGGTAAAATTTGCCCAAGAGTTATCACAAGGAATCAAAGGCTCTAAATTAAAAGTGGTAGAGGAAGGATACCACGAATGGAACCTGTTTTTTCCAGATAAATTTACAACGATTGCTTTTGAATTTCTTGCAGAAATTGAGGAAATGTTATTGACAAGGGCATAATTTTCTCTGGGCTTTCGCATACCCTTCGGGAAGGCTTACGCCTACGGGCGACGATTTCTGGTTCCAATCGCTGATTTAGCGACTGCGAAAGCCCCTCCTTCCTGCGTGAATTGCCTCAGTTAGAAGAATAGGGGTGCGATCGCATCCGACAGCGGAGAAAATGGTGAGTGCTAACCGTGAGACTCCGAAATCGCTTCATGCTGACTTTTTTGCCGCTTTTTCTTCTCGCGCAAACAAATCCGCTCCCGACACCTGCACCCCCTGCACCACCACTTGAGGTCGTGCAACCGCAGGAAGTCCGCGCTTTACCGGGCAAACTGGATGATGTGCCAGTTTTTAATAGCAACAGCCCGGAATTAGTCCAGACAGAGGGAATTTTACTTTCAACCTTTCCCCCCAGCAAAAAAAGCACCTCGGCAGCTCATTTAAATTTTCCCTTCCAAGGGCGTTTTGATGTGTTTGCCCATCATATTGCTAAGCCGCCGACGCCGGAAGACTTACGGACTCTCTACTTGGGAATCATCGTGCATAATCCCGGTAAGCAACCCGTCACGGTGGATATCTTGCAAGCTGCCAGTTATCTCAGTCAACCAGATGCGCCATTTATGCCAATGGCGTCCTACATTGAGAATCCCTTGGGTACAGTGTATGCTGGCCCTGGCGATCGCGTCAGTCATGATATTTTGCGAGAACAGCGTCAAGCTGATTTTCCCCCTCAGTTGACAATTCCGCCGGGGGAAAGCCGGATGTTGATGAATCATCCGATTCCTGTAAAGACGCTAACGCCGCCACTGAATGGTCGCTCAACATTAATGCGGTTGCGGAGCAATGCCAAAGTCTATATGGCGAGTTTAGCGATGTATGCGCGTCAAAATCCCAATAAGAGCGAACGTACACCGACGCTGGAAGAATGGCAGACACTTCTGAATTCTGGTAATTTAGCACAGCCGCGCGATCGCGTTCCGACCTCTCCTGAAGCCAATAAGGGGCAATTGATCTACGGTCGTGTTGCTGGTGTCGCACAAGGTTCCCAGTGGAAAGCCAGGTTGGTAGAAAGACCAGGTGCAGTGAACCTGAGCATTCCCCAACCAGGAAAAGCGTTTTCCTATAGCCTCAGCACCGTTCCTCGCGGCACTCTCGGCACCGAACGAGTGCAAAGTGCCCCCATGTTGGTGCGCTACCCAGATACCGCTTATATGGCTCACGGCAACTATGGAGTGCAATACAGCCTCACCTTGCCGTTGATGAACGATACAAACGACAGACAGACTGTAACCTTGGCAATACAGACACCGATCAAACAGGATCGCTTGCAAGGAGGACTGCGCTTTCTAGAACCACCGCCTCAGCAAGTTTTTTTCCGGGGCACCGTCCAGATCCAATATACGGACGACCGAGGCTTACCGCAAATTCGTTACGTGCATTTAGTTCAACGGCGCGGTCAGCAAGGCGAACCTTTGATAACCTTAAAGATGCTACCGGGCGATCGCCGACTGGTAAAAGTCGATTTTATTTATCCCCCAGACGCCACGCCGCCCCAAGTTTTAACGGTTAGAACCTTGGAAAAGACTTCTTAAAACCTTGTAATTAAGCCTTTTATCTGCGGGATAATCCCTGACCGCGATTGACATAGGTCTGGACGTTCCGCAGAGCTTGGCTAGCATAATAATCGCCCGGACGCTGCTTCAATGCCCTTTGGAAATTAATCAGCGCGGTGTGATAATCGCCTTTCTTGGAAGCCTCGTAGCCAACTCTCATGTATTTGTCATAGTTTGTTGCTGCTGGGGCACTTGCTGGCGGGGGATCTTGCCCTTTTAAATAGTCTGTAATATTCCAATAAGCGAGTGTGGCATAACGGTCAGTTGGGCGTTCGGCAAGTGCTGACCGGAAGTAAGACAAAGCGGCAGGATAATCCTTTCTTTGCGTTGCTGCATACCCCAATCTCATGTACTGGTCATAAGCATATTCCGCACCATAAGTCGGGGTTCCATCGGGAGCCTTCGTCGGTGTGGGAACCACAGTCTGTGTGGGTTGAGGAACGGCAACGGTCGTTGTCTGAGCTTGGGTTCGTTGGGCGGGGACAACGAAAGCGATCGCTAGGAAAGCCGGTAATATTTTTATCCAATTTGTTAGTTTCATATTGTTTCTCTTTTTTGTTTTTCCCCTCTTTTCTACAGAGGTATATATTCATAGAATGCCACCTATTTTTTCTAGCTACCTCTGCCACAAGTCAGGGAAAAACTCGAACTAGGGACACTCCTCTCGATAGAAATTTTGCATTTGTTCGCTGCATTTATAAGCAATCCACGCAAACTTTATTTAAGTCCCGTTCGCTCAAACATAGAGTTAACGGTTAGCGCAAACCACTCTATAGCAATCCATTTAAGTCATGAGATTCTACCAGTTCATATTCCCAGGCTTCTTTGTGATGTCGGGAATCTCAGCTTTACAAATTCTTGAAGACGATTATATTTACAATCAACGAGTAATTCTTCGGAATCAAACTAACTTTTTTATAAAGATTTGATGAAGATTAAGTAAAGATACGTAAAAGAAGAGTCATTTTAAAAAAGCAGTGTTTATAATGTTGGTGAAATTGCTAAAAAAGTAAAAAATAAATAGCTGCAAGCAAAAATAAGTTAACGCTTGACTAAAAGTTAAGCGTTATTCTTGCAGCCAAAAAAATTTTAAGTTTTGCAAAATTAGATAATCCTGAGCGAGAATCCTATGAATGTGGTGAGAAGCATCGGTCGGTTGCTGGTAGTTTTTCCTTTGGTAGGAGCGATTAATACCCAAGCAGCACACGGGCAATCCATTGTCCCAGCGAGTGACGGCACTGGCAGCAATGTTGTCCTTGAGGGCGATCGCTTCGACATTAGCGGCGGACAGCAATCTGGAGCGAATCTTTTCCACAGCTTTGAGAAATTCGGACTGAACTCAAGCCAGATTGCCAACTTTCTCTCCCAACCAGGAATTGAAAACATCCTGGGGCGCGTTGTTGGTGGAGACGCCTCCATTATTAATGGACTGATTCAGGTAACAGGCGGGAATTCTAACCTCTTCTTGATGAATCCCGCAGGCATTATCTTCGGCGCAGGAGCCAGCCTCAACGTGCCTGCTTCCTTTACAGCGACAACAGCAACCGGAATTGGGATCGGCTCAAATTGGTTCAATGCAGCAGGTTCTAACAACTACGCCGCACTGACAGGAAACCCCAACGCTTTTGCTTTCGCCACCAGTCAGCCAGGAGCGATTATCAACGCTGGCAACCTCAGCTTACAGCCGGGACAAAACTTCTTAACTTTGTTGGGCGGTACCGTTATCAATACCGGGCAGCTCTCGGCACCAGGGGGTAACATTACCGTAGCTGCCATCCCTGGCGAAAGTGTCGTCCGCATCACTCAGCAAGGACTGCTGCTAGGTTTGGATATTCAACCCTTGGCAACGGCAGACACTCAACCTGAAAACTGGACATTGCCGATTCCCACATTACCCCAATTGCTGACTGGCGGAAGTGGAAGCAATGCTACCGGGTTGACAGTTAAAAACGGACAGGTAGTATTAACTGGCTCAGGCATCCAGATAAATGATGAAACGGGCACTACTATTGTCTCCGGTACTCTTGATGCCTCAAATAAAGCACCAGGCGCAGCTGGAGGCACTGTGGAAGTGCTGGGTAACAAAGTTGCCTTAGTTGAGCAGGCTCAAATTGATGTCTCTGGAGATAGCAAGGGAGGCACTGCCTTAATTGGCGGCAACTATCAAGGTAAGGGTGAAGTACCGAATGCTACTCAGACGTATGTCGGTAAGGACGCAACGATTAAAGCTGATGCCATCAACAATGGCAATGGCGGTAGAGCCATCGTTTGGGCAGATGAAAAAACCAGTTTTTCTGGGAGTATCAGCGCCCGTGGTGGCAAGAATTTCGGTAACGGTGGATTTGTCGAGGTGTCAGGGAAGAACAGCCTTACTTTTGAGGGCACGGTTGATCTGAGTGCCGCTCAAGGTAGTTTTGGCGCTTTAGAAATCGACCCAAAAAATATCAAGATTGTCAATGGTGCTGGAGACAATGACGGTGAATTAAATGACGGAAAAATCTTCAAGGATGATGGAAATCCTGACGCAACATTTACGATTTCTGTAGACAAACTGGAATCTATCTCTAAGACCGTAGCGAATATTCTTTTAGAGGCGACGAATGACATTACTATCGAAGACTTAAGCGATAACAGTCTGGATCTTGCTACTACTTCCGGCTCAACAGTCACCTTCAAGGCGAATGCTGATGGTATCGATGGTGGTTCCTTTTTTATGAATTCAGGAGATACTATTCAGACTCAAGGAGGAAATTTAAAGATTGAAGCCGTAAACATTACAACCGGAGCAATTAATACTTCATCTTTAAAAAAAAATGGTGGTTCTGTAACTTTTCTTGCGTCAGGAAACATTAAAGTTGCCGGAAACATCAATACATACGGCGATTCTGTAAGTTTGTCTGCTATAGGAAACATCACATCAGAAGACATTTCTACTGGTGATAGCGACACTTATGTTCCTACCGGACATGGTGACAGTGCTGTAGTTTTGTCTTCAACGGCAGGCAATATTGTGGTCGAGAGCATTGATGCGGGGGCTGGTGGTATTGACATTACAGCTTTTGGTATTTTCCAAGCTAAGAATTCTTTTAATCCTTCTCCATCGGGTTTAGAGATAAAAATCAAACCTGAAAACGATCCAGAATTACTGGGGTTTCTTCAAAGCAAAAATATTGAATTTGATTCAAAAAAAGAAATTACAGTAGTTACAAAAGATATTTCATCTAGTTTGCATGCTAGACCGAGTAGCAACAAAACTAATGAAGAAATTAATGCCCCGATTAGTATTCGGTATGGAGGTGCAACCACAACAATTGTATCAAAACAGTTTGATATTTATACTCCCGGAAGTTCAACACCTAGTGGCAAAGGTAGCATTTTAATCCAAGGTGGAAACGGAATTTTTATTGTTGGGGCTGAAATCAAGAAAGGCGACGAAGCCTTTAAACCAGTTGAACCAGACCTTCCTTATGATAAAACTTTTGATGCTAATTTTGATTTCAAAGAAGACTTTGCATTGCTTAAAAACGAAATTTACACGCCGCTTGATTTTGGTTCAAATAAGTTTCCCAATAATGTTAGCGGTACGGTGGGAGCTATCACCGTAGGAGCTGGAAGTAACAGTTCCTTTTATGGGTCTATTCAAAATATCCCTTTTCCTCCAAGCGTCCAAAACCCCAACCCTACTACAAATCCTAACCCTAACCCTAACCCTAACCCTAACCCTAACCCTAACCCTAATCCGAATACGGACACTGGTATTAAACCGAATACGGGGAGTGGCAACAACACAAATATTGGTACTAATATCGTTGCCAACACAAATACTGGCACCAACACTAATACGAATACTAGCAATGGCACCAGCACGAATAGTAACAGCGATACTACTACTGATGGATCTGACAATCTCACAACAGATATACAACTCATTGCGCTGAGAAATGACGCTTCTAACTCGCGCTTATCGGATTCGAGCGATCGCGTCCTTGTCTTCGATAACAGCCTCAAAAGCAGCTCAGATGCACGTCATGCGAACCGGGTGACGCGGAACAGCGACGGAACGCTGAAATTGTCAACGGCGGAAACATCTGCTGTGTGCGCTGCACAACTGCAAGATCCGCGATCGCGCAACCTGCAACTACGAAATCTGCAACTACGAGATCCGCGTTGCTTGCAAGAAAAACCCACCGCATCAGTTGCATCAGCGCAAGATAGCGGTAAAGTCGCAGCAGATCGACTATTACAGCAAGGTTTTGAGCAGTATCAGCCGAATCGGGTTGCACCTGCTGTCCAGTCTTGGCAACAGGCATTAAAAATCTACCAGGAACTCAAAGACGTTCCGGGGGAAGTTGCTGCCAGAGGTGTTCTGGGTGCGGCTTCTCTGGTTCAAGAAAACTATCGGGATGCGATCGCGCTCTTAGAGCCATTCTTGACAATGGAACCGGGAAATGGCAATTCCACTAAGAAAGCGCAAGCCCTTTCAAATCTGGGAATTGCTTACAAAGCGGTAGGCAACTATGCAAGCGCGATCGCATCTCATCAGCAAGCTTTGACGATTATGCAGGAAACCAAAGACCGTCAGGGAGAGGGTCAGGTTTCAGTCAATTTAGGCAATACTTACGAAGCTTTGGGTGAATATGACAAAGCAATTCAGTCTTATCAACAAAGTTTAACGATTGCGCGAGAAATTAAAGATCCCTCAGCGGAAGGGAGAGCATTAGGAAATCTGGGAGCTATTTACGCTAATTTGGGCAAGTCTCAGCAAGCCCTTCAGTCTTACGAACAGAGTTTAGCGATCGCGCGACAAATTAGCGATAAGGAAGGACAAGGAAGCACCCTAGCCAATCTCGGATCTGCTTATCATGTTCAGGGCGAATTTACCAAGGCTCTCGATTATTATCAGCAGAGTTTAGCGATCGCCAAAGAAATTAGCAATCGCGAGTTACAGCATAAGGCACTCGGAAATTTAGGAATTGCTTACGAGGATTTAGGCGACTATCCTAAAGCGATTGAACATCACCAAAAGAGTTTAGAAATTGCGCGATCGCTGGGTGACAAACGAGGAGAGGGGGCGGCTCTCAATAACCTGGGACATACGCTATTTGCTTCCGGCAAACTCCCAGAAGCCGAGAAAAAACTCCGTGATGCCGTTGAGGTTATGGAATCTCTGCGACCAGGATTAAATGATATCCAAAATGTCTCAGTTTTCGATACGCAAGTTCTGACTTACAACTTATTGCAACAAATTCTGATTGCCCAGAACAAAGCAGAATTGGCTCTGGAAATTTCCGAACGGGGACGTGCCCGTGCCTTTGTAGAGTTACTGCAACAACGATTATCCCCTGAAGCTTCGGCTCGATCCCAAACTAATTTAAATCCTCCGACCATCGCACAAATTAAAAAAATTGCCAAAGAACAAAATGCCACGCTAGTTGAATATTCAATTGTCCCTGAAGAAGAATTCAAAGTTCAAGGTAAACTCAGAGGTCAGGCATCAGAACTCTTTATTTGGGTCGTTCAGCCTACAGGTAAAGTAGCGTTTCGCCGAGTTGACTTGAAACCGCTGCGACAGCAAAATAATTCCTTTGAAGAATTGCTAGCGAATAGTCGCATTGTATACGGTCCCAATATTCACAAAGGAGAAACTGCTAGAGCGCAACTTCATCAAGTGTTGATTGAGCCAATTGCTGATTTTCTGCCGAAAGACGCAAATTCCCACGTAATATTTATCCCGCAAGGTGGGCTATTTTTGTTGCCTTTCCCGGCGCTAAAAGCTCCGAATGGCAAATACTTAATCGAGCAACACACAATCCTAACGGCTCCAGCCATTGAGGTGCTAGACCTCACTCAGCAACAACAGCAACGTGTAGAAGGGTTGCATAGAACATCTCTAGATAGTAAAAACGTCCTAGTGGTGGGAAATCCGACGATGCCCAAGATGCCTACTACTAAAGCTGGACAAACGCCTCAGCCACTAGCACCGTTACCGGGTGCCGAACGGGAAGCGCTGACGATTGCTAAACTCTTGAACACTCAAGCGATTGTGGGTGACAAAGCAACCAAAGTTGAGATTGTGCAACAGATGCCCCAGGCGCGGGTAATTCATCTAGCGACGCACGGCTTACTGGATGATATTCAAGAATTAGGCATTCCTGGCGCGATCGCTCTGGCTCCATCCAAGAACGATAATGGATTCCTCACTGCTGGAGAAATTTTTGACCTGAAGCTAAATGCTGAACTTGTAGTGTTGAGTGCTTGTCACACGGGACGCGGCAAAATCACCGGCGATGGCGTCATCGGTTTGTCGCGATCGCTCATTTCATCGGGAGTACCCAGCGCGATCGTATCCCTGTGGGCGGTTCCTGACGAGCCGACGACCCTTCTCATGACAGAGTTTTACCGAACTGTGCAAAAAAACCCGAATAAAGCCCAGGCATTGCGCTTCGCAATGCTAGCGACGATGAAACAACATCCAGAGCCACTCAACTGGGCAGCTTTTACCCTCATTGGGGAAGCACAGTAATCAGTCGCCTTTTTACTTGCGTTAGGGATGCGCTCTCTTCGCAGGGATTTAGGGAGATATCTGCGTAAGCCCTGACAATATTACCGACTGACCGATCGTAAGGGCAAGGCGAAACTTTGCATTACCTTTACGTAACTTGTGCTGTCTTCATCAACTTCATACGAAAAATTACTGAGCTGAGGACTAATCTTTGTAAAGAACCAATCAGTCTACCTCAGCCACAACTATGGGTGTACCTAGACTTCTAAAGTTTTGGCGCTCGACCGTACTGTTTCCTGAATTTATTTTTTCCCCAGTAATTAAGCGGCGGAACTCTTGCCGTGAAATTACTCAAGCCCAAGGAAACAGAAAAGCCAGTCACCGGATTGTCATTCAGCCTCAAGGGGTTTTAAATCGCTGTAATGGTGCTTTCTTACAGCAATGGATTGTGAACAACGTCGTACTGGATGCCCCAGCTCTATGCGTGCTTGATATGACCCATATCAATGGGGTGGATAGTTCGGGGCTATTTTCTTTAATAGCAGGACTCAAAGCCGCCCGCAAACAGCAGTGCCATATTGTAATTTGCAACTTGCAATCTCCAGTCAAAACACTTTTTGAAGTGGCTCAGCTTGAGGAAATGTTTGATATTGAGGAAAGTTATGAAGCTGCCCTTGAAAAACTGGCTTGACAACTTCATCAAGAGCGCCAGCAGCCGAACGATTGCAGGCTATAAGGGCACTCTAGCCTGAGCTGCGCGGCTAGAAATTTTATCTAAATTCAGCGTTAGGAAGTCAATGCTCGGCTTTCAGCCCTCCGGAAATCAAGCGACACTGATAGGATCGAGATGGATGAATATCGTCTTATCAATCTCGCCATGACTTTGGGCAATCTACGCGACCTTTATCAACAGGTCATTTTAGAACACTACAAGAAGCCACGGCACAAGGGTCAAACCAATCCCGTGCATCGGTCTCAGAGAGGGCACAATCCTTCTTGTGGCGATACCATTGAGCTGACATTGCAGATGAATGCAGCAGGCGACGTCATAGAAGATGTGAAATTTGAAGGAGAAGGCTGCGCGATCGCAATGGCTTCTGCTGACTTGATGGCGGATGCTTTGCGGGGAAAGAAAGTAGATGTAGCCTTGGAAATGGTAGAACGCTTCCAAAACATGATGAAAGGGGAAGCCGAGTTCCCCAAAGAACAACGCAAGCTGAACGTGATGCAAGGCGTTTCTCAGTTTCCAGTTCGGATCAAATGTGCTAACCTCACCTGGCATACTTTAAAAGCTGCCTTAGAATCACCCAATGGCAATCAGCCAAATGGGTTCGTCAGTAATGAAAAGGAAGACGCTTAAGTTGCCATGTTAACGACTACTTTTTTTCTAGAACTAGCCAAATGGTCGGCGGTTCTTACCATCGCCAGTGCAGTTGTAACCGTGCTGGGGTTTATTTTCCAATGGGGTATTCGGTTTAGGCTGGTGGGTAGCACTGGATTTATGGGTGTGCTAACAGCCGGTTTATTTTCTTTGAGTTTGGTACCGCTTACCCATACAGCAGTTCCAGGTTCGGTTCGCTATAAGTTGGTTTATGACACCGGCGGGGCGCAAACGGTGATTTCTGTACCGCCGACGATTTCCAACGCCCAATTAGATGCAACGATGCGTCAAGCTGCTAGCGATTTGTACTCTTATGGTCGTTTAGGTCGGGCAAAAGACAATTTACTGACCATTCGGGTACGTACCGTTATTCATCCCTCCCCTGGCGCTTCTAAACCGCTTTACTTGGGTGAGGTGAAGCGATCGCTAGCCATCCGGGATGATGAACAGCTTAACATCCAAGTCTTCCCAGAAAACCTGGCACAATTGCCAAAGTCTACCGCGTAATTACGGATCTTTCTCTATTTTCTCTAGATTGGGTCTTTCAGAGTCAAAGCGAGGCGGAGCCTAGAAACGAGTGCCTAGAAACGAGTATTAAATAGGCTGCTGCCTCCCTCAATTACTAAAGTAAAGTTATTAGAAAAATTTGTTATAAATTCTTTCATAAGCAGTATTGAGCAATTCCCTTCTTTAAACTAAAATGGTTGATTCTATGCCCAATCAATCCTTACCAGAGTTGTCTACTCAAACCGCTCCTTCGTTATTTTCGCTGATGGTGGCTCCCGGTCGGGTGCTGCGCGGTCAGAGGGCGCTGGAACAAGCGGGAGACGCGATCGCGACTTTTGGGCGGCGTCCCTTGGTTGTCGGGGGCGATCGCACGCTGTCCGTCACGCTACCCCGATTGCAGCTTGCCCTGAAACAGCAAAAGACAGACATTGCCCAGGCATCTTACAGTCCAGATTGCAGTACGCGATCGCTCGAATCTCTGCGGAAAGCTGTCACCGACCATCAAGCCGACGTAATTATTGGCATCGGCGGTGGCAAAGCATTAGATACCGCAAAACTACTGGCTCATCAATGCCAGCTGCCAGTCGTCACAATTCCCACCTCAGGGGCGACCTGCGCTGCTTGGACAGCCCTTTCCAACGTCTATTCCGACGAAGGGGCATTTCTCTATGATGTCAGTCTCGATCGGTGCCCGGATTTGCTAGTGCTGGATTACGAGTTAATTCAGACTGCACCGCAACGCACCTTAATTGCCGGGATTGGCGACGCCTTGGCGAAGTGGTACGAAGCTTCTGTCAGCAGCGGTCACTCCGACCAAACTTTGATGATTGCCGCCGTGCAACAAGCGCGAGTGCTGCGGGATATTCTCTTCCAAAAAGCCGCAGCAGCGCTGAAAGAACCGGGCAGTGAAGTTTGGCGAGAAGTCGTAGATGCCTCAGTTTTACTTGCCGGTGTCATCGGTGGTTTAGGGGGTGCCCAGTGTCGTACCGTCGCCGCCCACGCCGTCCACAATGGGTTGACCCATATCCCTGCTGCCCACGGTGCCATACATGGTGAGAAAGTGGCCTATGGCATTCTCGTCCAGTTACGGTTAGAAGAAATGCTGCAAAGCAACCAACTCGCAGCAACCGCAAGGCAACAGTTATTGAAGTTTTACGCCGAAATTGGACTGCCTCAAACTTTGGATGATTTGGGTTTGGGAAATATTACACTGGGAGAATTTCGACAAGCCGCTGAAATTGCCTGTGCCCCTAACTCGGATATCCACCGGCTACCCTTCCGAGTGGTGCCCGAACAGCTGATGGCAGCAATGATATCCACAACTGCACCCGTTGAGGTAGGACGTCCAAATCTGGGGCTGACCTCAGCGACGAATCATAACGATGTTTGAATTTCAAAAATTGCAGGTTTAAACGCATTGAAGGTTGAAGAATCTCAAAAGTTGAAAGTTTTAATCAACCTGCCAATCTCCAACCTGCAATCCTGCCTGCTAACCTGCTTTCCTTGCCAACTTTCCTGCCTTAACCAATGACGTTAGATTGGATTAGCCCAGCGGAACGCCTGCAATCACTGCCCCCTTATGTATTTGCCCGTCTGGATGAACTCAAAGCCAGGGCACGCGAACAAGGGCTGGATTTAATTGACTTGGGAATGGGGAATCCAGATGGCCCAGCGCCTCAGCCAGTGATAGACGCTGCGATCGCAGCGTTGCAAAATCCGACAAATCACGGCTATCCCCCCTTTGAAGGGACTCTCAGCTTCCGCCGCGCCATCACTAACTGGTACGGGCGTCGCTATAATGTTGACCTCGATCCAGATAGCGAAGCCTTGCCGCTACTGGGTTCTAAGGAAGGGCTGACTCACCTCGCCTTTGCCTATATCAACCCAGGCGATGTGATTCTGGTACCCAGTCCCTCTTATCCGCCCCATTTTCGCGGGCCAGCGATCGCTGGGGGCAAAATTCACCCGCTGATTCTCAAACCCGAAAATGACTGGTTGATCGATCTCGGTGACATTCCCGATGATGTAGCCCAACAAGCAAAGATTCTCTATTTCAACTATCCCAGCAATCCTACTGGCGCAACCGCACCCCGCGAGTTCTTCAAAGATATCGTTGCTTTTGCCAAGAAGCACGAAATCTTACTCGTACATGATTTGTGCTACGCAGAATTAGCTTTTGATGGTTATCAACCAACCAGCTTGTTAGAAATTCCAGGGGCGAAGGAAATCGGCGTCGAGTTTCATACCCTGTCTAAAACTTACAACATGGCAGGCTGGCGCGTCGGCTTTGTCGTAGGCAACCAACACATCATTCAAGGGTTGCGGACACTCAAGACCAATCTGGATTATGGCATCTTTGCCGCCTTGCAATCTGCCGCCGAAACCGCCTTACAGCTTCCAGATGTTTATGTAAATCAGGTCTGCGATCGCTATCGCCGTCGCCGCGATTTTCTGATCGAGGGATTTGCTGAGTTGGGTTGGACAGTTCCCAAGCCAAAAGCCACCATGTACCTGTGGGTTCCGTGTCCGGTAGGGATGACCTCAACGGATTTTGCCCTCTCTGTCTTGCAGCAGACGGGCGTGGTCGTGACTCCCGGAAATGCCTTTGGTTTGGGTGGCGAGGGGTATGTGCGGGTGAGTTTGATTGCCGAATGCGATCGCTTAGCTGAAGCTTTGCGGCGTTTCAAAGAAGCCAATATCCGCTATTCATCCGAAAATGAGGGCGCGTTTATCAAGCAGGGATAAAACATCGAAGCTTGAATTTTTGGGTTTAATCTCCAATTTGGAAACTCGGCTATTTCAAAAATAACTAGCGTTATCCTTTAGATGAATTTGCTTGTATAAGTGCAAACTTTAATTAGGGATAAAATTTGTCTGATTTTCTACCGTTCCCAACCCCTCCCTGCCATTTTCTGAGGCTCCGGCACCCCTCCCTGCCTGCGGGGAGGGGTGCAATGTGTTAAAGGGAATTACAAATCATCTACCGTATCGTATCCAGTAGATGATTTTTGTTTGCGCCGCCCTTATTTCAAAGTAAAAGCTTTAGTTTCTGTTACCCTACCACCACCCACCTTGTCATAAATCGTTAGCTGAATTTGGTAAGTTCCCGGTTGAATTTTAGGAGTTGTATTAACAGTGCCATTGGGAGAGGCTGCTACATCATCTTTTAAAGCTGTATGTCCTTTTTCTCCAATTAAGCTCTTTTTCACCAAAATAACTTCGCCCTTGGCATTTTTAACTTCCATATCCATATCTAGCCAGTTTTTCCCATCCTGACCTTTCTTAAATTTGCCAACATTGAGCAAGACTAGCTGAACATCTTCTCCCCTTTTATAAACTCCATCATTAACCGGCACAACTTTTTTATCGGGAGTTTTTCTGACCAAAAAAGATTTTTCAAACTTCAGTTGAGAAGAAGTCGGTTTAGAGGTAGTTGCAGTCTGGGATGTAGGAGATTTTGGGGAAGGAGAAGCCTGAGAAGTAGTAGAGTTTTCGCCTCCACCACAACCACTGACCAGCGCCATTGAAAACACTACAAGACCTGTTAACAATAGGTTATTGAATGTTTTTTTCATTATGTTCTACCTCCTTTTATTTTTTTACCTGGTTAATTGATCAACCATGGAGTTGAGACAATTAGCAAGGTTGAGCTAGCTACAACCATAAATTATCATAATTTATTCAAATTTATCTTTTGGGCGCAGTTGCTTTAGTCAACTGGCGACGCGAACAATTTGCTTTCAGACGCCACGATGGAAATTCTTTATTGAATGCACTCTGGTGTAACCCTACCTTGTGAACCCAGAGGGAGAGGGGCTAGGGGTGAGGTTCTATCTGAGGGTATTTATCTATATATCGTTCGCTGCACTTGAAACGGTTCATTTTACGGCAAATTCAGTTAAACGTAGACCTATAGGCAGAAGGCGGTCTGTGACTTGCACAGACCGCCTTCTATTGTCAATCAATCTAAACGATTGCTACTTAAAAGCGTTTAATTGCCGCCAGACTGAACCGCAGCGCGGGTTACGGGATTTGAATTGTCTTCGTTTATCATTTCAGGAGTCCGCTCCCACTCGCCATTTTCACCTTGACGGTATTCGCTTTTGATGGTATTCCACGCAACTTTGCGGGCAGATTCTTCGTCCATCCCGTCTTCTTGGGCACTCTTAAATGCAGCCTGGAAAATCTGCTGAGCTGCCTCAGGCAGTGCTTGTACTTCTGAAGGTAAGTTATTAACTTGTTGATCTGGTTGCTCGGTCATAAACTACTCCTATTATTTTTGCCTGGGATCATCTTAGAAAGCCAGATGTACGAATTCCTCTTCCCAGGATGTAGTTATGGCTGCTCGATATACCTATCTGAGGTATTATCTTATGTAAAGTAATTTTGTATTTACATATACAAAAATTTGCCCCAAATCATCTGCTTGCAAATACAGTGGTTTAGCTCTCCGACTTGTTAGAGAACTCAGTGGACTCGGATTCACGAATCATTGAGGATTGCTATAGATGAGATGGAGCCGCTACCTAGTTCGCTGCTAAAGCGAGTTCAAAGCTTGGAAGCAAACAAATACCAATTCACTTTATGGCTCGAATCTCACCTGAAAAGGGGGGTTGGAGGATCTAATGTGTAATTCCACAAAAGTGAACTGGTATCATTTACCGACTAAGGGAAACCACAAGTTCCAGCCGGTACAGTGGTTCCAGACCAATTGCTGAGGTCACTGGTAGAAATATTATTTGTAGACAGCGTTCCCGTTTCTATCTGGATCGCTCCTCCAAAACTGTCATTTAAGAAAAAGTTTCCAATCGTATTATTGCGGGGTTGGAGACAAATTGTATCGCCAGAACCGCTGGTTATTGCTTCGAGATCGCCGATTGCGCTGCCTGTTATGGTGTTAAGCCGGACTCCGGCAAAGATTTTAGCAGTATCGTAGCTGTTGAGGGAAAGCCCGGTAAAAGCATTATCTATAATTTGATTTGATTCACTGAGGAATTGAAGTTGGGCGTTTCCATTGATGCTGGTAAAAATTCCGTAAAATCCATTTTTGGAAATTTGCTGATTGTTAGAAATATTGACTGTTCCTATCGCTGTATCGGAAAGTGCGATATTCACTCCATTATCTTGATTTTCAGCAATGGTGCTATTGGTAATGTTGAAGGTTCCAGAGGTGTTATTTGAGAGAAGTATCCCAATTCCATAAAACCCGTTTTTAGAAATTTGAGTATTAGTGATATTAAACGTTCCAGTCGCGCTATCGTTTAGCTTGATAGAAATTCCATCAAATTGATTGCCTGAGATTGTGCTGTTGGCAATCTCAAATGTCCCCAAAGTATTGGATTCAAGTTCAATATTAATTCCGCTAAATTGATTTGCGGTTATTTGGTTATTAGTCAGAGTAAAGGTTCCGGAAGCACTCTCGAACAGTTTTACCTCGACTCCGTCGGCGATGCTCCCGAAGCTGTTACTGCCAGTAATCGTATTCTCTGAGATATTAAAGGTTCCAGTTGCAGTATTGCGAAGTTCAAGATTGATGCCGTCCCCTTCGTTAGCTAAAGCACCATTGTTGGCGATCGTGTTTTTGACAAGAATTAGGTTAACTTGCCCCTGATTATTGCTGAGGGAAAAGCCTTCCAAAGCAGAATTTGCGATCGCGTTGTCTTGAATTAGTATCTGGCCAGTCACGTTCTCAAGTAAGATGCCCTCACTGGCAGAATTCGCGATCGCATTGTCTCGAATAATTGCATTGCTGATGTTGCTTCCAGCGATGCCAGAACCAGTGGTTGCGCTAATGGCGAAACCCGAAAGCGTTGTCATATTCCCCATCGTGACTGTTCCTGTCACGTCTGGCAGTACCCCTGCATTAGATAAGGGTAATTGTAGATTGCCGAGTTCCACGGTATCTATACGCTGCACAGGGCCAGTTGAAAACACCTGCACTTGGTCGGGAATCTTGAAAGCAGGAACCCCAAGATTTGTCCCTGGTTGCACGTAGACAATATCATTGGATTGAGCCACAGCCAAAGCTTCCGCAACCGTTGCAGTCGGATTCTCGAACGTGCCGTTCCCGGTTCCAATTCCCAAATTGACGTGCCGAAATCTCCACGGTTGACCCGTCGCGGGATTCGTAACAAATACCGTATCCTGCACGCTGAAAGACTCAGATTCGGATTGTTCATCGACTACGATATTCGCGTTTCGGGTCACAGATTCCCCCAGACGCGCCAGAACTCGATCTTCTTTTCTTATCCCTCTGGGACGAGTGCCGGGAAAATTCGCCCCCACACTCAGCACCAAATTCGTACCAAAAGTGGCGTCATTTGAGAGCAATAGTCCCAGCCTGAAAGTGTCAGTAGGACGCGCTTCTAACCGAGTCCGCCAGCCCAAAATCTCCGCACTGTCTGGGGCATCATAATAATACAGTCCGGCATAACCTCGGAGGTCGCCGGTTTGACCTAGCTGGGCGATTTTCACGCCAGCTTCAACATCAAATCCTGCCATCGCCGCTTCAAAATTGCGATCGCGTTGAAGTTGTTGATTTCTAGTTTGACCCAAGAAATTACCCTGAAAGAAAGGGTCTGAAAACGATAAACCTGTAGAAAAAACCCTCTCTTGGGTCAGTTGGCGGGTATCTCCAACCGGAATGTAAGCATTCGCGCGAATATCCCAGTTTTCTCCTAAGCTTTCAAACCCAGCACCCAGTTGATTAAAGTTGCTATTACCCGTGTCGCGGGTATCGAAGGCGACATAGCCGCCCAAGATCCGGTTATCTTTGGCACTATAAAAGCGATGTCCTAAAACAATATTGCTGCTTATATGAGAATCTTCCGTTGACAACAGCAATCGACCTTCTAAGAAGGTGAGGTTGTCTGAGTTTTGCCATAGGGGAACAAAGCCTCCAATGCTACCAAAAGAACTTTCATAACCCACACCAGAACCAGTGGTAAATTCAGCGCCGATCCGGGGCAGAAATCGTTGAGAACGAACTCGAGCTGATGGTGCTGTTTGTTTAGTGGCAGCCCTAATCTCTTCTGTAGGAGCGGCGTTTTCTGGGGTTAGTATTTCTTGGAGTAACCCTGCTTCGCGCAAAGTCCGAGGAGGTGTTTTTACTTCTGCTAAAGGTTGAGAAATCTCAACCTCCAATGTCTCTGGGGAAGGTACGGCTTTGGGACTAGATTCTGGTGTGGGGAGTGCAGTTTTTACATTAGATATTTGGGCAAGAAAACGCCCTTGTTTTAGCGTGTAAAAAGACGGTTTGGCTAAAGACTTCTGGTCCTCGAAGCTTAAGGCTGCGGGTTCCAACGCGCCTGGTGGGTGTTTTGCTACATCAAGGGTATCGCCAAAGGATGAGTCTACAGTATCGTTATTTAATTCAGGAATGCCATCAGGTAGCTGGAGGATTGTAACGCCTGTAAAGTCTGTTGTCGAGCTTGATGTATTGGGTTTTAAATTAGGTGTTTGGGCGGTAGCAGTTGAAGTTAGCGTTCCTAACAGCAGCAAAATTGTGTAGATGTACGGTGTTGATGTTCTTAGAAGCATTTTCTCTATTAGATTCTGTTTTGGCTTCAGGCTCATATCCACAGCAACTCATTGTCAATAGTTGCCAAATCAGCAGCTTTAAATATTAATTAAAGCTGCTTCCTTATACTAGATACTTACAAAAGTAGAAGCTGCATTACTCATAAACGTAGCAGCATTCACCCCAGCCAATATTGCCAGAGTCTGGTTGTTGGAATTGTCAATAATGCTGGTATTGCTACCTTGCTGAATAATCGACAACTGATTCAGTGCCAAACCACCAACTAACCCAATGTAGTCTTGACCAATCTGGAAGTCGCGGATGGTGTCAGTACCTTCCCCTTTGGAAACTGCGAAAATATCGCGCCCCAATCCTCCGGTGAGGATGTCATTCCCCAAGCCTCCGTAGAGTCGGTCATCGCCCCCATCTCCCCAGATTTGGTCGCTGCCTGCCTCGCCGTACAGGGTGTCATTACCGCCACAACCATTGATGCGATCGCTACCTGTACCGCCGTAGATGATGTCATCCATACCCATCGAACCCCCAGTCAAGAGATTATTGTTGAGGTCGCCAATCAGGGTATCGTTGCCGTCATCGCCGTAAATCCGGTCTTTTCCCAGTCCCCCTACAATCGTGTCATGACCGCCAAAACCATTGATCCGGTCGTCTAAAGAGGTTCCCACCAAGGTTTCAGAAAGCCAAGTGCCGTTAATGACATTGAGGGGTGCAGTGTCGTTGTCAATGTTGACAACAGCAACATCTTGCGGGTTCAGTCCGTTGTATTTGGCGTCGGTGCTAATAGCAGGGGCAGTAACGATGCTGTAGGCGATATTTCCATCGACAAGTACATCGTCAACTCCTTTCACCGTAATGGTTTGAGCAATATTCCAATTATTTGAAGTAAAGGTCAGCGATGGGCTGGAAACGCTGCCTTCTGTCGGATCGGAACTTCCTAAACCAAGGGTGACGTTAGCTGTAGGTTGACTATTGAGTTTGACGGTAAAGTTGGCAGCGCCTCCGGCTTCGGTGGTGTTGCCGCTAATTGGGGTGATGGTAAATCCGGCGGCGTCGTTGTCGATGTTGGTGACAGCGACATCAACAGGATTGAGTTTGTTGTAGTTAAGGTCGGTACTGACGGCTGGGGCGGTGATGATGTTGTAGGCGATATTGCCATCAACCAGTGCATCATCAACTCCTTTGACCGTAACGGTTTGAGCAATATTCCAGTTATTGGCTGTGAATGTGAGGCTGGGGCTAGAGACGGTACCTTCGGTGGTGTCGGAACTGGTTAAGCCAAGGGTGACATTAGCGGTGGGTTGGCTGTTGAGTTTAACTGTAAATGTGGCAGTGCCTCCAGCTTCAGTGGTGTTGCTGCTGATAGGGGTGACAGTAAAGCCTGCGGTTTCATCGTTTTTGATGATGCCTGTGGCAGCAGTGTTGCCTAGATTGGCGTTGGTGGCACTGTTGAGTTTGATGCTGAAGGTTTCATCTGCCTCAAACTTGTTGTCACCCTTGACGTTAACGGTGATGGTTTTGGTTAAGGGTTCGCCGGGATTGAAGGTAAGGATGCCGTCGTTGTCGGTGTAGTCGCCGTCTGCGGTGGTGGCGGTGCCGTCGTTGGTGCTGTAGTTGACACTAATCGGCTGGTCGCTGGGGTTGGAGAGGCTGACCGTGTAGGTATAGGCGGTGACACCATTACCTTCGCTTTGAGTAACGGTGGCTGGTGCGATAGAGACGATGGGTTGAGAATCATCGTTGGTGATGATGGCGGTACTGGCGTTCGCCTCTGGGTTAACGGTGGCGTTGGTAGCATTGTTGAGTTTGACGCTGAAGGTTTCATCTTTCTCAAACTTGTTGTCACCCTTGACGTTAACCGTGATGGTTTTAGTTAAGGGGTCGCCCGGATTGAAGGTAAGGATGCCGTCGTTGTCGATGTAGTCGCCGTCTGTGGTGGTGGCGGTGCCGTCGTTGGTACTGTAGTTGACCGTAATTGGCTGGTCACTGGGGTTGGAGAGGGACACGGTGAAGGTGTAGGCGCTGGTTCCTGTGGTGCCTTCGCTTTGAGTAACAGTGGCTGGTGTGATGGAGACGGTGGGTTTGGCATCGTCGTTAATAACCGTTACCTGTGCTGTACCTGTAGTAATCGTCGAACTTGCGGGGGCAAGTGTTAGGTTCGGTTTACTCAGGGTGACATTGATGGTTTCATCTTGCTCAAATATTGTGTCACCCAAAACATCTAGGTTGATTGTTTTGGTTGTCTCGCCAACTCCAAAGCTAAGCGTGCCGGAAAGGGCAGTTGTCCCACCTGTAACCAGTATGTTGTTGTAGTCAATGCCATTGGTTGCGGTTCCACCAATTCCATAATCAACGGTACTGGCTACACCAATTCCGCCGCTGCGCGTGACAGTAAAGGTAACGGTTTGCTTACCAGTGTCACCTTCCTTTAAAGTTAGGGAAGCAGTAGTAATCGCGTATTGAATCGTGTCGTTGGATGCGATCGCTACCGTAGCATTGTTCTTAGCAGCATCAATGGTGTAACCTGCACCCGTCGCCAAGTTTAGCCGCAGCGTTTCGGCTAACTCTGGCAAAGTATCATCAACAGCAGTAAGAGTAACATTGACAAAACTCTGCCCATTTGGAATCACCACGGACAAACCGCCGCTACTGAGATTGTAGTCGCTTGCGATCGCAGGGCTGCTACCATCAACAGCAAGATTCACTGTCAAATCGCCCGTTGTGTTGCCAGTCCGGGTAATCTGGTAAGTTCCAGTATTTGCGCCTGCTTCTGCTGCATCAGCATCTATCGCCTGTATGCTAACTATCGGTGTTCCAGAATTGACGGTAATTTGAAAGGTTTGCAATACTGAGGTATCGATACCACCGTTAGCAGTGCCACCATTGTCCTTAACTTGGACTGCAACTGTGGCTGTAGTAGCTGTCGCAATTGTTGCAGCAGGAGTATAAGTAAGATTACCTGTCAGCGGGTCAATTTTTGGTGCAGAGGCGAAGATACCAGGGTTGCTAGTGACGTTGACGATGTAGTTGTCGATGCTTTGACTTGATTCGTTGGCAGCACCCGGATTAAACCCACTCGCCCAGCCAGTGACAGTTTGCGCCCCTGCCCCAGCTGCGATACTTTGATTGCCACCAAGTGTGAAACTGGGGGCATCGTTTACTGGGTTAATAATAATACTGACTGTTTCAGCATCAATGCTGAAGGAAGATGCGCCGCCACCCGCCCCAGGATTTACTCCAGTTTTACCGCTAGTGAGTCCGTCAGAAGCATCCCAAGCGCGGAAGGTAATGCCTGAAGTGACAGTACCGTTAAAATCGGCATTAGGGAGAAAACGGATGAGATCGCTTGTTGTATCTTTTAGTACGGTAGCAGCCGCAGCAGACACCACAAACTTATTCCAGCTACTTCCGCCATCAGTAGAATATTCCCAAGTGCCGTTGGTGTTATCTACCCCAATTACCGCAATTCCCTCGACTGCACCTGCATCTGCATCGGTGATGGGGTTGCCGCCAGCACCGCTAGCAATAATCTCAGAAACCAGAGTCCAATTGTTGCTGGCGAGGGCAACGTCTTCGTTAATTGCTGTTAGTGCCGGACTCCCGGTATTATTTAACACCGGGGCATCATTGGCTGGGGTGACGGTAATTGGTATCGTCTTGATATTGCTAGTAGCTGCACCATCGTTAGCTGTAATCTTGAGCGTGTCGCTACCATTAAAGTCTTGCTTGCCTTTGTATAGCAGTCCGTTAGTGGCGGCTAAGTTAGCGTTAATCTGGCTTTGGGTTCCTGTCAGGGTGACAGTTCCCGTGCCGTTGCCATTGACTGTTAACCCAGTAGAGTTGACTGTCAAAGCACCATTGTTGACTTCTAGAGTGACGGTGATAGCGGTATTTCCCGCATCCACGTCAAATACGCTAACTCCTACGATCGATAAATCGGTATCTTCAGCAACTGTTTGGGGTGCAAAGCTGCTGTTAGTTGTAATTGAGACATCTGATAACTTTACTTTGGCGCTGGCAGAGGTAGTACCATCCCCGAAGAAAATGAAGTTAGGGGTTTCATAGGGATCGATAGGCCCCACCCCCACCCAAGCAGTGTAATTCCGCAGCTTACCGCTAAGGATGGTGGTGCCGCCTGTTGAGAGAGTGTAAGTATCGCCAAGAACTGTCAGCTGGTAAGGAATTAAACCTGTAGTGGTGTCGAAGGTAGCACCTTCCGCATGAGTGAACAGAAGTTGGTTGTTGCTGGCAGAAGGATTTGCGCTGGGGTTTGCCTGAGTTGTGCCATCTTCCTGCGCCCAGATTTCATTATTCCAGAATCCTAATTCGATGCCTTTTTTGTCGCTGCTGAGAACTATGATGCTGAAACCAGCTCTATCGGCAATGCCATCGCCATTTTTATCAGCTGTGCTCGTCGTATGATTTTCTGAGAGAACTTGGGCGGTGAAATTGACGGTGTAACCAGTAGCGCGGTCTAAGGTAGGTACGCTTTTAGGGGAATAGCCAGCATAACTGTCTGGAGTGGTAGTGGTATCCAAGGTAGTCGCGCCACCGGAGGCACTTTGCGTTGCAATACCAAAGGGGATGTAGGTAAATTCTTGATCGTCGGGCGTGGTATTTAACGAGCCATCGTATTTAATTACTGAAGCACCGATAATCGGCGCATCGTTGGTAGATGTAACGTTGATGGTTTCAGTAACAGCGGTGCTGGTGCCACCGTCGCCATCGGTAACGACAAAACGCACGGTGCGAGGAGTGGTGCTGGGGTTCTCTGAGACGTTCTGATAAGTGATGTTTTGCAGCAGTGCAGTCGCGGCGGTGGGTGTGGCGTTGGCGTTGAAGGTGACGACTAGGGGAGTGGTACCAGTCCCACCTGTGATGGTGCCGATTTGCACTCCACCGTATTTGACTATTGTGCCATCTAGCCCAATTTGACCTGCACCGTTGCCTTGGTTGCGAATCGCTATACGGTCGGATGCCGTGCCACCTGCCGTAAAATCTACTGTCAGCTTCCCAGTGTCAAAGTTGAGGGAGTCGCTATCTGTGACAATGGCGGTGCTATTAATGACGGTAGCAGCTGCATTTTCGGTGTAAGGTAGCGCAGCAGCAGTCAAAATAAGACTGGGCGCAGTATTAGGAACAGAAATAGAAAAATCATCAATTGCTAAGCCGTGGTCGAAGCCAGTGTCATTTGGGTCGTTCCAACGCAGCCATATCTCTTCACCATTGTTGACTGAAAAGCTAGTCAGGGTTTGAGTAAGAGCGGTGCTATTACTGGCATTGTTTCCGTCTACAGAACCAGAACCCCCAGTTGTATTATTAACACTGACAAGATTTAAGGCAGAAAAACTTGTGTACCCTGCCTCTGAAATACTTGCAGCACCAACTTTATATTGAAAGTTGGTGGTTTGAGGTGTAACATTGTTAGCCCGCCATTGCTCCATCGTATAGGCAATATTGAGCGAAGTAAGAGTACTGCCTGTGTTGTTGACTAGGCGCACACCCCAAAAGACTGAACCTGTAGTTCCTGAAGCGATCGCTCCTAAAGCGCGATCGCTACTTCCATTGCTACCAAAACTGTAGAGTGCGCCTGTATTTTCCACTCCACTACTTGCGATGTACGATGTTCTATTGGAATACCAGCCAGGAATTATGCTGTCATCTGTCCAGGTAATATTGGTATTTATTGTTGTACTTAAAGTATTGAAATTTTGAGAGTAGGTACCCCCTGAAGTAAGACTAATTGCTGGCAGAATGTGGTTGTAAGTCTGCATCACTCCAGGCAGAAATGCTAGGTTAGCTTCAATGTTGCCTGTAGCGACTTCCAAATCCCAGTCACCGCCCAAACTTGCGCTGCCAGTCAAGTCAACCGAAGCGGCAATGTCAGCACCTGTTAGCTGACTGAGTTGTTGCACAAAAGCCGCACCTACTTCCCCTGCTGCCACATCGCAACCGTAGAGAAGGATGTCAGCATGAGGGGTTAAAGCATTTGCCCACTGCTGTAACTGGCTAGTGTATGCTTCTAGGTTGCTTGAATTAAGTTGGGTTGACCCCAGTTGCAAACTCCCTTGCGTGCCGTGGGAAACTATGTGAACGCTGGCGATGTCGGTGCGCCCCGCCAGCACTTGTGTGATTTGCGCTACTCCATCCTGCATTGGGTTCAGGATAAATACTTCCGTCCCCGGTTCCACACCAGCAGCGAGACTCTGGTAATTCTCAACTGTAGAGTCAATGAAGACTATCTTTTGTACTCGCTGGGCGGGAGAAGTCTCTACCACTGAAGAGTTTTCACCAGCAATGCCCTGACCAGCTTGGTTTGGTTTTTGATTTGAGGAGGAATGATTCCAAAAGTCTTGCATGATGAGGTTTGGGTGTAAATATCAATGGTTGAGATGAGTAGAGACACCAGAGCGATCGCCAGCGTGTCGCTCAATAACGTAGAGAAAGTCGTCAGTTTGTAGATATTCAGGTCGCCAATAGCTGGTGAACTGAATTAATCTCAGTAGATGCTGTCATATAGTTTCCAGGAATTTTGATAAACTAGCGTTTTTAGCCTCAATTATCGAAATTCCTGCAAATATCTGGCTAGAGAGGACATTTTGTTGATAAAGGTGTATCGACCGAGGACAAATGCAAACAATCTCAAAATTGCATTGCTTGGAAAAGTTATAGTGTAGTCTTTAGCACATTTCAATTCTTTCTGTACTTATTTGACACTTTAATTGTTTACTACTTTAGGAAGATGAAAAAATTTTGACAAAAACTTTATAAAAAATTCATTGTCACTTTATCTCTGCTTTATATAACTTTTTGTTATAGAGGTTTAGATCCGTAAACCCTAACCAGAACGATGTCCGATTACGGTCAACAGACGATTACCAATTGATTTTCACTTAACTAGATCGTGGTGAAATCATCGCTGGTTAGGGTGTTTGCTTGCACTCCAGTAAGTGTTGCTAATAGTTCCCCTGTGTTCGCAAGACCGATTAAAGCATTGTTTGCATTCGCACCCGTCCCTTGGGTAATCGTTAGATACTCCAACTTCAAACCATCGGATAATACGATGAGGTCTTGAGTATCCGTGAAGTCAAGAATCGTGTTTGTGCCGCTGTTATTCGATACAACAAAGCGATCGCTACCATTACCGCCGAAGAGTGTATTTTGACCAATCCCACCATTAAGCCAGTCATCACCGTCGCCACCAGCGAGGTAATCGTTTCCTTCTCCACCTAATAGAATGTCATTGCCAATCCCGCCACGCAGCAAGTCATCGCCACCCAATCCTTCTAATGTGTCATTGCCACCTTGACCGTTAATAACATCGTTAGAAGCATCAAAACCTTGGGTGTTGTTATCCAAATCGTTAAGGAAAGTGACAGTATTTTTGTTGAAAATCTGTTTGAGATCCTCGTTAGCGTTAGCAATGTCAAAGCTTTTCTGAATCTGCGTTTGTCCGTCAAAGAGAATATTGCCGATGTCTACCGACGCACCTGTAGATGGTTGGAGATTATTCAAATCTTGGAGGGTAAAATTTTTCAAGATAACCTTCGTGTTATCAACGCCATCGAATGCGATCGCTAAATCGTTACCCGTTTGAGTTAAAAGTAGATTGTTGGCAGTTAAACCAGCCCCTTCAAATTTGAGGGTATCGACTTCAGAAATTATCTCTGCGGATGGATGATTTCCCGTTCCTACGCCACCGAAATCTGTAATTGTGTCGATGCCATCGCCGCTGCGAATTACAAAAATATCTTGGTCTCCACCGCCGGTGAGGATATCATTTCCTTGCAGTCCGATCAGGGTATCGTTCCCCGCTTTCCCATCAATACGATTATTACTATTACTGCCAACCAAGGTATTAGAACTTGCGTTGCCATTGATTGGTAAGGTAAAACGGGCGACTAGCGGATCGTGGTCGCTATATTGAGTAGCAAACTCGGCATTGAGATGCACAACATCAATTTCTGCCGTCGAGTTGAGATTTTTACTGACTAAAATGTGGTCAAGCGCTTGAGAATTCCCTTCAAAAATGTAGGTATATTGTTCGTTCTTCGGCAAAGTATCAATCAAGTTCGTGAGGTCGTTACCTTTTAATACTTCTAACGGCTTTGAGAACTGAAAATCATTAAAATCCCCCAGGACTATGACATTGGCATTGGGGTCAATTGCTAGCAGGCTATCGACAAAGTTATTAACGGTAGCGGCTTGTTGTAGACGTTGCGCTTCTGAAGTGAGTGTTGGCGGTTGAGAACTTCCGAAAAGAGGTTGATCGCCACCTTTGGAGTTGAAGTGGTTGCCGATGACAAATACTTGATTGCCCTTGAACAGAAACTCCCCAACCAAAGGCTTGCGACTGTTGGCAAAGGCGTCACCATTGGAAAGGTTAGTGTCAAGAATGCGACCCGGACTAGCGGAAAGTTCTACGCCATCGGTGCCGCTATTTACGGTGGTGTTGGTTATGGAGGTGCCGCCAGGACGGTCTACAAACTCAACGCGATTCGGGTTGAAGAGGAAGCCGACGCGGATATTCCCCCCCGGTTGACCGCCATCTTGGTCGTCTACCGGATTAATTTGACGGTACTGGTAAGTTGCACCACCCAAAGATGCGATCGCATCTATTAGGGTTTGGTAAGTTTGGTTAGCATCAACGACACTATCATTTGTGGCACCATTGTTGTCTTGGATTTCCTCCAAGCTAATAATGTCTGGTAATTTGAGGTTGTTGATAACAATATTCGCAAGGCTGCTAAATTTAGCGTTATCATCAGCAGGATTGAGATTCTCGACGTTAAAACTAGCAACCGTCAACTGGTCAGCACTTCCTGTTAATGCAGTTGTTTCCCGTGCTAAATTTCCCGAAATGACGTTAGGTAAAGGTGCAGTGTTGAGAAGCTTATAATTGCCAAAGCTGTAGTCGATGACGCCAGTGATGGAACCAGTGAAGGTGTCGCCCACATTTACTTGAGGTTCACCGTTAATAATGGCATCGTCGATAATAATCCGTTCCGGGTTATTATCCCCCGGCTGAACTACAATACCGCCCCTGTCCGTTCGGGTGCTAGCATTCACACCATTGTCAGCCAGGACGGGAATTTCACCAAAATCATTGGTAGGCCCTACCGCTACCGCATTATTCACCTGCACCCGCATTCCTTCTAGGCTTTCGTAGAAGTCAATGCCGTCTTGCGTCGGGTTGAATATACCTAATCCATCATCATCAATCACTTGAGTTGGAATCGTGCGTCCGCCCTCACCCAAAATAGTGCTACTAGGTAAAGAATTGCCCTTGGAAATTGTTGCAATCCCTGCATTCCCCACAATAATTTGAGTTGTGGAGAGACTGCTGCTATCAGAACCGCTAGGAATGAATTCATCAACAATCCCGCTAACCAGAATGGAGTCCCCAACACTGACTTTGGGGGTTATCCAAGTGAGGACGAAAATCCCCTCGGAGGTGGCATCATTCGTGTCCGGATTGGGATCTTGCAGATAAAATCCATTTGACTTTACTGCGGTGACGATACCAGGGACTTTGGAAACCAACTGACCCACCAATGGCGATGTATGGCTAGCACCTTGAATATCGTGGATGCGAAGATTACCAGCTTCTAGTTCGTCGTCAGTTACGGTTACGGTAATTGTGCCGCTAATATATTGGGTTGCAGAAGCTGTTAATGTCACCGTCTGAGAACCCTCTACAAACGGATCGTTCACCGCATCGATTGCGAAGGTTGCTGATGCCTGATTTGCTGGAATGGTTACAGTTGTCGCAACGGTAGCTTCGCTGGTGTCGCTGCTGAGTAAGTTAATCGTGAGTGACTTTGATAAGTCTCCGGTTCGGGTAACAGTTCCAGTGGCAGCACCTGCACCCGCAGCTTCTGAGAAGGTAGCGGAGTCAACCGTCAAACTAAGGGATTCTGTTATTTCGCTGCCAGTATTTGTCACTGTAAATGCACTACTGGGCATCGTCAACCGTTGGGTATTATTGCCCGTCCAATTCGCTGGGTTGCTGATTTTTGCAAGTAACTCTGCTCTAGTTCCGAAAGTGCCGTTAGTAATGTTATAAGTTGCGTTATCAATTTCTGGGATAGATACCGCCGTTAACCCGTTTGTTAATCCTGGCGGTAATGCAGAGTTATTGTTACTAGTCGCATTCTCTGCCCATGCCGAATCGTTACTATTAATTGCATAAATAAAAGTGGGAGCGGTTGCCAAACCCTGGTAGGCAAGGATTTGATCTCCATCACTTGAAAGTTTCATTGAACCAACGCCCGGATTGACAATTTCGCCAACCGAGTAGTTTCTAGTCGCTGTCCAAGTCAGGGTTCCTTCACCCTTTCTAAATTCGTTGCTGCTTTGCCAACCTTTATTTGTAAAGTGAATTGCAGTTCCAGAAGCAATATCTTTTAGTAAAACAAAGGCAAGTTGATCGGGATCGTCAAAGTTGAAACCGATAATGGCAATGTCACCAGCAGCAAGCGTTGTCGGAGCCATATAAGTCTCTTTTCATTTTCAATGGTTGTCTAGAACTGTGAAGCCAAGTGGGAGTAGTATGGCGGTCGCTAAATCCATTTTTCAGGAGCGATCGCCATACTACTGTTTCTTCACAGAGATTACTCTTTCCCTCGGCAGGTCAAATTGAGCCAACCTACTTGTGGTAAAACAGATACTTTGGCAAAATCTATCTCTCCAGAAAATTGGTTGTTTGTAGCCAACATCATCAGCACTTATCTCAGTGCCAAGGGCAGGATTTCAAACTTTCCTTAGCCTAAATAGCGCCACCCTAAAGATATTCAGTTGATGTTAACAAACCCTGATAATTAATTCTAAGTATAAATTAAGCTGGGATGAAGTTGCCGTAAATTCACGCAATCTTCATAAACCATCCTGGTACTAAGAAATCCCTATCTCTGTAGATATGCTGAGAACGGCAAAATGTGGGCTAATACTTGTCGGCAACCACCCTCTATCTTGGGAGGGCGAACCCTGCTGCGGGGCTACCTTAAAGTCAGACAGGGAGACCCCACCCCGTCTACAGCAGGGTGGTTTCATACAATCCTTAGAAAATTTCGAGGCATTGCGACATTTTGTAGGGATATGGCAATCAAAAAGCCCCTACCGCCAACCAAAATCAACGTTACAGAATTATTCTTTTAATAAATGAAACCACCCTGCTACCGCTCCCCGTCCACAGCTACCGTGTATATACAAGTCTTCTTGAACTTGCAAGTCCCGTTTTGATCCCCCAACCCCCGCTAAATGGGGGGCAATCAATTTACATCAACTTTGCCCTTAAAGTCACTCTGAATCCGAGACTGAAGACTCGATAAACTGTAATAAACCGACTTGTTGCATCCGCTCTTTGAGCCAGTTATTAAACATTTCGTCAATCAATCGACGGCGCATTTGTTCATCTAGCTGTGCTGGCAAGAACTTTTCAAGTCGAACGATTGCATACCACTCTTCCAGACGAGTAGGAGGCCATAACTGTCCCGGCTGACTAATGGATAGCATTTTTGCGATCGCTGGATGCAAAGCACTCAAACTTACTGGGCCAATGACTCCCCCAGTGTGAGCTTCTGTTCCTTGGGAATATTCTCTAGCTAACTCTGCGAAAGATTGCTCTCCTTCCTGAATTCTAAAGTAGACTTCCTGGGCAATTCCCATATCTTTGGTACGAATTAAGGAACACACTACCTGGTCGAGACTCGCTTTGCGAGCGATAAAATAAGACTCGACCTTTGAACTCCAAGTAGCCATCTTAAACTTCTCTAGCAGCAAGGGTCGTACAGCTAAGTCTTCCAGTTGTTCTAAGGTCATGCCTTGGGATACCGCCCAAGCTTTTCGCGCTTCTGGGGAGGTGAGTTGGTGTTGCGCGGCAAACTGCTCTACAGCCAATTGACGCTCTATATCTGTGCAAGAATAGAGCGCGATCGCTTCGTCAATAATAATCCCTTGCAAAAACTGGGGCAGCAACTGATAACGGCTCAACAAAGACGGAATCTCATGTGCCTGAATTACCTGGCTGCCAACTTGAAAAATTTCCGCCATCTCAAACGCAGCTACCCGCCTAGGTTTTCCCCGATTGCATGAGTCACTCGGATTGGTTCTTAACTCTTTGCTACTGACCAAATCTTATAGCAGATTCGGTCGTTATCTTTACAGAAGTGTGGATTGAACTAGAGAATTGCCAGATGACGCAACTATTGTTTTGGCTGAAATCAACAGAGCAATTGGGATGATTTAACAGCGGGTAAAGATGAAATAATTTCCTAAGTTAAGCGATCGCGCAACGCCATCCTCCGCAACTTGCACTTCAATTAGACCGAATTTGCAAGCAAAGTGGGTGTTATCTATCAGGATGCAGGGCACATCTTGGTTGAACATTTTGGTGTGGAGGAACACGCGATCTGCCTCAACATGGATAGTCAGCGTATCTAGATATGACATGTAGCTGCCCGCATAAGATGCCCAAGCCGAGAAATCCGGCACAAACGAAGCATCGAGTTCGATGCGTTCGCAGGGTGAAGAGTTGACCATAATATACCGTGTCGGTTCTGTTGCTTCGAGGATAAAACCGACAGGAATTTTATCTTGGCTATCTGGCTTTTGTGCAAAATAAAGGTCTTTTTTGAGCGACTGTAAAGGCATTACCTGCTCGTTTAATTCAAGCATCAGCTGACCATCCACCACCTGAATCTTGAGCAAACCCGTCTGAGGTCCCAAATATAATCCTGTATACTGCGACCATAACGCGGTATCGGGCGCGATCGCTTGCGGCTTCGGTGCCTGCTTTGGCAGATTCAGGAGTTCGTCAAAGATCCGGTTAACGATTTTGTAAGCAGCGAAGTCAGGGGCGCGACGGTTGAACACCAGCGAAACTGCAACATCAGCCTCCGGAACCATGAGGAACCAGCTACCAAAGCTGCTAATTGCACCATTGTGTCCGATTCGACGTATCCCCTTGTAGGGATCAACCATGAAAGTCAGTCCATATCCCGCCCCTTCCGCCGTATACCAGTCTGCATGAAGTGTTTGCATTTGGGCAACTGACTGGGGTGAGAGGATCTGGCGATCGCGAAAACAACCCTCGTTCATGTGCATCATCGCAAAGTTTGCCAAATCTAGCACCGTGGAAATGATAAATCCTGCCGGATAGCCAGCTGTATTATCAGCAAAACGGCGATCCACCCTTAACGTCCCATCCTCATTTTGGTCGTGCGATTGAGCAATCGGATAAGTCATCGCCACCGTCGGATCGAATGTTGTGCGTTGCATCTCCAAAGGGTCGAAAACTAACTCTTGCATCAGTTGTGTAAAGGGCTTACCGCTGACAGCCTCAGCAATATAACCAACCACCATAATGCCGGGATTGCTATAGGAATACAGCTTGCCGGGAGGTGCAATAATCGGGTACTTCGGGATCTGGTCTCGGACGTAAGCCTCAAGTCCCTCTGGATCGCGCCGACCATAGTTTTGGGCATCCGTAGGGAGTCCAGATGTATGCGTCATCAGCATCCGTAGGGTGATGCGTTCAGCAGCTCCCTCCTCGCTGAGGGCGAACCAATCAATGTAATCTTTAATGGGTCGATCGAGGTCAAGCTTACCAGTCTCAACCAGCCGCATCACCGCAGTACCAGTGAGCGGCTTGGTGACAGAACCAATCCGAAACAGAGTTTGCGGAGTTACAGGGATTGAGCCATCTTCCACGCTAGTGACACCAAAACCCCTGGCATAGATGACTTCCTGATTTTGGACAACCGAAAGCGCCACACCTGGGATAGCGGAGGCTTTCATCTGTTCTTCGATTTGCTGTTCTAATTGATAAAAGTTAAGCATTGGTCTCTACATCCAGAATTTTTGTAATTTAGGGATTTCATCGGATATTGTGCATCCCGCTAACAATCCGGGTAACAGCGAGGGGGCTTCCGTGTCCCTAACGGTTACGCAGACTAAACCCGCCTTGTCTACCGTAATCATTCGGTTCGTTCCCCCAAATCCATTACAGTTTAAAGAGATAACTAAAATCCGATCCTTAAGCTTATAGGGAAATCTGGAATGCATTTGAGTGAAATTACTCATCCCAACCAGTTGCACGGTCTATCAATTCGTCAACTTCAGCAAATTGCCCGTCAAATTCGGGAAAAGCATCTCCAAACTGTAGCCACCAGCGGCGGTCATTTAGGACCGGGATTGGGGGTCGTAGAACTGACAATAGCTTTGTATCAAACGCTAGACTTAGACCGCGATAAAGTGACCTGGGATGTTGGGCACCAAGCCTATCCGCACAAGCTACTCACCGGGCGATATCACCGCTTCCACACACTGCGCCAAAAAGACGGCATCGCCGGTTATCTCAAGCGGTGTGAAAGTAAATTCGATCACTTTGGCGCTGGTCATGCTTCCACCAGTATTTCATCGGCTTTGGGTATGGCGATGGCGCGAGACCTCAAAGGTGAGAACTTCAAAGTCGTGGCAGTGATTGGCGATGGGGCACTCACTGGCGGCATGGCGTTGGAAGCAATTAACCATGCCGGACACTTGCCCAAAACGAATCTGCTAGTGGTGCTGAACGATAACGAAATGTCAATTTCGCCCAACGTCGGCGCGATTCCTCGCTATCTGAACAAAATGCGTCTCAGTCCGCCGATGCAGTTTATTACAGATAATCTGGAGGAGCAATTCAAGCATATTCCCTTTGTGGGTGAATCCCTGACCCCAGAACTGGAACGGGTGAAAGAAGGGATGAAGCGTCTGGCAGTTCCTAAGGTAGGGGCGGTATTTGAAGAACTCGGCTTTACTTATATGGGACCAGTGGATGGTCACAATTTAGAGGAACTGATTGCCACCTTTAAGCAAGCACACAAGATGCAGGGGCCAGTCCTGGTTCACGTAGCAACAGTGAAAGGGAAAGGCTACGAAATAGCGGAGAAAGACCAAGTCGGCTACCACGCACAATCCCCCTTTAACCTCGCAACTGGGAAAGCGGTTCCTTCCAGCAAACCCAAACCTCCTTCTTATGCCAAGGTGTTTTCCCACACGCTGGTCAAACTCGCGGAGAATAATCCCAAAATTATCGGCATTACAGCAGCAATGGCGACTGGCACGGGTTTAGACAAACTCGCCAGCAAACTGCCCAAGCAATACATTGATGTCGGCATTGCCGAACAACACGCGGTTACTTTAGCCGCCGGTTTGGCTTGTGAAGAGATGCGACCCGTTGTCGCGATTTACTCTACTTTTCTGCAACGCGGCTACGACCAAATCGTTCACGATGTCTGCATTCAAAAATTACCCGTCTTTTTCTGTCTTGACCGCGCCGGGATTGTCGGTGCTGATGGTCCCACGCACCAAGGGATGTACGATATCGCCTATCTGCGCTGTCTCCCGAACATGGTGCTGATGGCACCCAAAGATGAAGCTGAATTGCAGCAGATGATCGTGACGGGTGTTAACTACACCGATGGTCCGATTGCCATGCGCTATCCTCGCGGCAATGGCTACGGGGTGCCCCTGATGGAAGAAGGCTGGGAAGAACTACCCATTGGCAAAGCAGAAATTTTGCGCCAAGGCGATGATGTTTTGATCCTGGGTTATGGCTCGATGGTATATCCCGCCATGCAGGCAGCGGAGATTTTGAGCGAGCATGGGATTGAAGCGACTGTTGTGAATGCCCGTTTTGCTAAGCCGCTGGATACTGAGTTAATTTTGCCTCTGGCTCAGCAGATTGGTCGGGTGGTGACGCTGGAAGAAGGCTGCATCATCGGCGGCTTTGGTTCGGCTGTGGCAGAAAGTCTGCTGGATCATAATCTGATGGTGCCGATTACGCGGATTGGCGTGCCTGATGTATTAGTGGATCATGCTACGCCAGAACAGTCGATGGCGGAACTGGGTCTGACACCGTCTCAAATTGCCGAGCGAGTGCGGAAATCTTTTAGCCCTCAACTGTCAGCAGTGATGAGTTAAAGGTAGGTTTTTTTAACGCAAAGGTACGCAGAGGTAAGCGCGATCGCGCCGCTTCGCTAACGCAGAGGTACGCAATGATATCGGTTGCGCTTTGGGTGTAGTCTGAGCTTTCCTTGGTGTTCTTTTGCGTTAAGACAAAATCACCCTAAGTTTTCGGGAGAAAGCACGAGGTAAAAAAGCAGTTAGTCGGGTAAATATCGGCTAAGTTGTTAGAAACTATCATATTGATAACTAGCAACTCACCGCCGATATGTCTACCAAAACTCAAGTTTATCCGGTTATTTGGAATCAAGACCGCGTTTTGCTCATCGACCAGAACCGCCTGCCTACGGAGTACACGTTTGTTGAGATCAGCTGCTGCGAAGATATGGCGCAGGCGATTAAAACGATGATTGTCCGGGGGGCACCGGCGATTGGTGTTGCTGCTGCCTATGGGATGTACCTGGGGGCAAGAGAGATTCAGACAGACAAGCGCGAGGAGTTTTTGAGCAAGTTGGAGCAAATTGCCGAGATGTTACGGCAAACTCGTCCAACTGCGGTTAATTTATTTTGGGCGATCGCGCGGATGTTGCGAACTGCCTATGAGTCGCTCGGAACGGTAGAAGAAATCAAATCTATTTTACTGACAACTGCTAAGGCGATTAATGCAGAAGACTTGCAAACTTGTCAGGCAATCGGCGATCACGGTTTAAAAGCTTTACCCTCCAAGCCCCATAAACTGGTTATTTTGACTCACTGCAACGCTGGAGCTTTGGCAACCGCTGGCTATGGCACCGCCTTGGGTGTTGTTCGTTCGGCGTGGCGAGATGGGCGTCTGGAGCGAGTCTATGCCGATGAAACTCGTCCCCGCTTGCAAGGTGCGAAACTGACTTCTTGGGAATGCGTCCAAGAAGGCATTCCAGTTACGGTGATTACCGATAGTATGGCAGCTCACTGTATGAAACAGGGTTTAATTGATGCAGTCGTTGTCGGTGCTGACAGAATAGCCGCAAATGGTGACACTGCTAATAAAATTGGCACTTACAGTCTGGCACTGGTTGCTAAGGCTCACAATGTTCCTTTCTTTGTTGCCGCACCCCTCTCTACGATTGATTTTGAGTTGTCTTCTGGCAGCAAAATTCCGATTGAAGAGCGCCACGCTTCGGAAATCTACCAAGTTGGCGATACGCTTCTTACTCCTGCTGGCGTGGAGTTTTACAATCCAGCATTTGATGTCACTCCCGCTGAATTAATTTCAGCAGTGATTACCGAGTATGGCGCGATCGCACCCAGTGAGTTAAAACAGTTTCAGACCAAACAATTGGTTTAGAAGGGCGCAAGAATACAACAGAAAAATAAAAAGGAACGAACCTTGGGAAAGACTACAGCCGAAACCAAACATCATCTTTTGAAAAACGAACCAATCCGTAAATTTGCGGCGTCTACACAAACAGATTCATCGTCTCTTTACAATTGGCAAGATTCCCTCAAACAGCGAAGAAACATACTCTTTTTCGCAACGGGTGTAATAACAATAGGGAGTTTGGTATTGGTAGGTAATCCCATTGCTTTCGCACTCGGGTTTCCCCCTATGTTGAAATGTGGGCCAGTTAAGCAATCAGCAGTGGAAGAAAATATTGAGTCAATCAACTTAGCTCAAGAAGCCCATTTTTCTGAAAAAAAGTCCTTTGCTAACGACTTTAATAAGTTAGGCATCCGCCTTCAAAAGCAGGGAGACGACTATGAATATTCAACCCGTGCCACTTCTTCGGCTGCCTTTAGTTATGGGATATCCCAAAGTAAAGGAAGTAACAGTTACGTTGGGGCTGTGTTTGTAATACCAGCTACTGAGGCCAAATCTAAAGTTGCTAACCGTGAGACAACAGTAACAATTTTGTGCCAAGCGGATTCCCCTGGCGCAATCAAACCTGTAGAGCCAGCTTATCAAAATGGCGCAGTTGCTTGCGGCTCCAACACCACAGAAATCTACCGTTATTCGCCTTAAGGCTAACTCGGAAGAAAGGTTAGATTGGGAATTGACACTTAAGCAATCCCAAATCTAACCTTTTCAGGAATTTCTCATTTTACCAGTGAATACTTATTAAAGCTTTTTGTGCTTTGCGTGTCTGCAAAACACAAAAAAGTATATTGGGTTTATTTACTTGACAAAAGTGAAGATGATGAGCATCCATTTCCGAGCTAAGTGGTTACACTTTTTATTTAAAAAACATACAAATGAAGGTATAGCCTTCTACATTGGAATTCTGATTCTTATAATAATTTTTGGTGTTTTGGCAGTTATGGCTTTGCCTATTTTTTTGAATTGTGCCAATACTGCCAATAACAAGAGATCGCAAGGAGAAATCTATATCGTCTCTATAAACAGAGGACAAGAAGCTTACTATTTAGAAAATAATACTTTTGTTGCTTCTCTGCCGAAACTCGGTCTAAGTATTCCAAGTAAAACAAAAGATTATGAATATTCTATTCGTGCAACAAAAACAGCGGTATTTAACTACGCGATCGCTCAAGAAACTGCTTCAGAACCCCTGAAGAGCTATGTTGGGGCTGTATTCATCGTACCGGACAATCATTCCCGAGACTTAACTACAGTAAGGATTCTGTGTCAAGCGAATGCTCCCGGTGCAATCAAGCCTGTAGAGCCAGCTTATCAAAATGGCGAAGTCGCTTGCGGTTCTAACACCACAAAAATCTCCCGTTATTAGTCTTAAGGCTAACTCGGAAGAAAGGTTAGATTATGGATTGGTATCTAAGCCGGCTAAAATCTAAACTTTTCAGGAATTTCTCATCTTGCCAGTGAATACTTATTCAAGCATTTTGGACTTTGCACCTACGCAAAACACAAAAAAATATCCGGGGTTTGTTTACTTAAAAAGATGGAATATGAATATCTATTTTAGAGCTAAGTGGTTACAATATTTGTCAAATAGAAATGAGAACCAGGGTAATGTCTTGATTGCGCTTTTGGTTGTCGTTGTCATTAGCATTGTTGGTATTTTGGTAGCTATAGCACTTCCTAGCGCTGTGAGCTGTGGAGGCAAAGCTGGTCAATCAGAAGGGAAACAATATATCGGCTCAATGAATAGAGCACAGCAAGCCTACTATCTAGAAAATGGTGCTTTTGTGGCTTCAATTCCGAAACTAGGGTTAGGTGTTCAATCTAAAACAAAAAATTACGAATATTCCGTTCGAGCCACAAAAACGGCAGTCTTCAACTACGCGATCGCTCAGAAAACTGCCTCAAAACCGCTGAAGAGCTATGTTGGGGCTGTCTTCATAGTACCTGCATCCAAGGTAGACAAAAAGGCAGCTAAAAATAACAAGGAAACGTTAGCAATACTATGCGAGACAGATACTCCTACTAACCAACTCCCCGCAGAGCCGACTTACCAAAAAGGTGTCCTCGCTTGCGGTTCTAATACTCATTCGATACCATAGTGCCACACCTAAAAAATATAGCGCTCACCTGAAACGGCAATCTTCCAAATCAAGTGATTCACTGGAGGTAATCATGCAGCTTAAGGATAAAGAAGAACAAGAGTCAGCCAAGATATCTTCACAATTAAATCTACCCATTCAAGCTGAAGAAACAACTGAAGATACAGCAACGAATGCGGCTTCTAAAGAGCAGTTATCGCGAAATCATCTTAGTCACGACCTAAAGCCACTCTTCGTCTTAATGGGAATTCTCGGGGCGCTGGGTCTTGGAGCCTTGTTCACGCTCTGTATCTTCGCCATTTATGATATGTCTACTACTTCGTCGGATACTTGTATAGAGATACAATCAGAAGACACTATCCAGCCTCTCTAAATCCTAAAAAGGTGTCTAGTGGGCAATGCCCACCATAATTAATCAATAATGCCTAAAAGTTATGCTTCCTGATGTTGTTAAAGGCTTTTTTTTGCTGCTGTTTATATTAGTCCCCATAGAAAAGATATTTTTTTTACACAAACAGAAGATATTTCGTAAAGGATGGGAAACAGATGCCATCCATTATTTTATTGGTTACTTTGTTGGCAGAACGGCAGTATTAGCCATTAGTGGAATATTAATTGGACAGTTTCTCAAAAGCTTAATCAATTCACAAATACAGATGAACGTTGCTTCTCAACCTGTAGCGTTCCAGTTTGTGGAAGCAATTTTTATCGCTGATGTTGGATATTACATTGCTCATAAACTCACTCATAAGATTCCTTGGCTGTGGAAATTCCATGCGATTCACCATAGCGTAGAACATATGGACTGGTTGGCAACGGTTCGTCTGCATCCCATTGACCAAATATTTACAAAAATTTTTCAGATAGTTCCGCTATACATATTAGGCTTCACTAAAGAAACATTTACTGTATTTTTTCTTTTTGGTGCTTTTGAAGCCTTCTTTATACATGCCAATATCAAAATTAGATTTGGATGGCTTCGGTGGATAATTGCTACTCCAGAATTTCATCACTGGCATCACACTGCTGAGCGAAAGTTCTATGACAAAAACTTTGCAGCTCAGCTTCCAATTTTAGATTTAGTATTTGGCACCCTCTATATGCCTAGGGGGAAAATGCCTGAGAAGTATGGGATATCCGATCCTATACCTTTGGGGTACTTTGGACAAATACTCTACCCGTTTTTTAAACGAAAAAAGTTTATGAATCAAGCTAGAAAAATAGAGAATATATAATGAAAAGTTTTATATTTCAGGATTTTTATTTCTAATTGTAGCTAATGACATCCCGGTATTACGGTTGCTATGGTAGTGAGGTTAAGGCGCGATTCATCGGAAAATTTTATGAAAATACTGACTAAAATAACCAGTCGTTTACGTCCTTTACCTGTAATTTTAGCGGTTGTCGCTGTTAGTGTTGGTGCAATAGGTGCCGCGATCGCGATCGCAGACATCGATATCCAAGCGATCGCAACTGGCAAATATGCAAACAAAGTGACAGTAGTGCAGTTGCAGCAGGGAAAACTAAAGCCAGTGTTCCTTATTGATGTGCGATCGCCAGAGGAGTACGCTGAAGATCATATTGCCCAAACTCTACTGGTACCTCTGACTCAGATTGAAACGGGTATAGGGATTGAGCGTATTAAGGCATTGGTGAAAAAGAGCGTTCAACCCAATCAACCCGAACCAACGGTAGTGCTATATTGCACCAAAGGAACCCGTTCAACTAAAGCCTACTGGATGTTAGAGGGAACGGGGTTGAAGATGGCAGTCTTATCAGGCGGTATTACTGCATGGCGGAAAGCCGTGCCTGCGGAACAAGATAAAGCGGTCTTATCTCCAATTATTTTACAAGCCAAGAAGTTGAATGCTAACTAACTTCTTATAAAAACTGATTGAATGCAAATCAAACCTAGATTACTTCTTCCTCAGAAGTTGGTTAATTTGACTTTGCAGCTTTTCTTGTAATAGTTGTGCGTGTCGGTAAGCAGCGTTTCGGTCTTGCCGAGTAGAAGTTTTTGGTTCTGGAAGTTGCTCGTCTTCAACAACTTCGGTTGACCAAGTTTGATAGAGAGGCTGAATAAAATAACGCAGCCGACTTCGCATTGCCCAAACACCCATAGATGGGAAGAGAATGAAGAAAAACATCAAAAAAGAGACAGGCAAGAAAGGCAAGTAGATGGCTCTTGCAAATTTCTTAAGATTGATTGCCCAAGGATGCAAAGATTCATTGCCGATGCAAGCAACAGGCAGAATCGGAATGTGATAGCGATCGCTTAGCTGGATAAAACTTGGATGAAAAGTGTCTAACTGATAACGCCTTTTCCACCCTTTTCCCGGCCCGCGTATGCCCTCCGGAGCGTATAGTAAGATGGTTTTTTGAGCCACCGCTGCTTCAAATTCATCAGCTTCTGCCCTAACGCCACCTAGAACTTGCGACCATCCTGGAGGTAGCCACCAAATCACCCAGGGATGTTCAAACAACGAAACACCCGCCAGCGGTTGCACAACCCATTCCCGTGTCTGGCTTAAGAGCGTTGCTAATCCCAAAATATCCCAAGGAAAACACATTCCCGCATGGTTCATTGATACAATCAATGGCCCAGTTTGAGGCAAATTTTCGAGTTGTTGTAGCTCTCCTTGGAAATAATATTTCACAATCGGAGCCAGCACTTCATCTCGGAAAGCCTGCTGATAATTTGGGTCGAACTCCCCTTCTCCCCGGCGGGGTGAACGAAAGCCGAGACGTATCCAACGAATCAGCAACGCCAAATAAAATCCCCCAGGAATGAGAAACAATCCATACTCCAGCCAATTCCAACCATCGGGATCGGCGTGATAGTGTTGCCAGTGGCGGTTGAATAAAATCAGCCAGCCTGGAGGATACCAAAGACAAAACCAATCAAACCAATTCCAACAATAATCGTGAATACGCCCAGCCATGCCATTCTCAATCTCGGCATTCTCGCTAAACCGCAACAATCGCACTTCAATCTCCTAATCGTGTTCGGCGCTATATTACCCGATATTCCAATTTTTGTTTTCTACCTTGTGGCGAGATATATTCAACGCCTACCAGAACGCCAAATCTGGTCAACCGCTTATTACCAACCCTTTTGGCAAAATATTATCCACCTGTTTCATTCAATTCCATTGGCTTTAATTGGGGTAGCGATCGCTCGCTACTACGGGTGGAAACCTATTGAAATTATCTTTTTGAGCATGGTGCTACATTCCCTCGGAGATTTACCCGTCCACAGCGACGACGCGCACAGGCATTTTTTGCCCTTCAGCGACTATCGTTTTATCAGTCCTATCTCTTATTGGGATACTAACAAATACGGCACGATTGTTTCTTTTGTTGAGCGGTTGCTGGTGCTGGTAGCGACCGTTTACGTCTTCGGGATGGTTCACTCCTACATCGGCAAAGGACTACTCATTGCAGTGAACTTGATTTATTGGCTCAGTTATCTCTACTTCTGGGTTTTCTAAGAAATATTGAACTTTTCGCCATGAAGTTATCCCTCTTCTGTCACTTTCCGGAGAAGCAAGTAGTAAATCAGTTAAATTATCCAGAAGCCAAACCGGGTTTAAATTGATTCATTGCAGCAATTAAATGATTAAATCCCAGCAAT